>DATAIN010000638.1:0-4904 GCA_036262635.1 Gemmatimonadaceae bacterium
TGCGCGACGAGCTGTTCGAGCTCAGGGCGCGCGCCGACGGAAACAAGTCGCGGCCGCGTCCCGCCATCGCCGCGGATCCCGCGTCGCGGCGCGCGTCGCGCTGACCGGGTCATGACCATCCCGGACCATTCTCCGCACCCGCTGCCACCGCTCGCGGGGCGCGGCCGCCTGTCGCTCACTCGCGACGAGATGACCGCCTGGGGAGAACGCTTCGGCCGCGCCGCGGTGCCGCCGGTCGTCGTCACCCTTGCCGGAGACCTCGGGGCGGGGAAGACGACGCTCGTGCAGGCGATCTGTCGGGGCTACGGCGTCACCGAGCCGGTGACCAGCCCGACCTTCGCGCTCGTGCATCGGTACGCGGCGCCGCGCTCCCCCGTCTACCATCTCGACCTGTATCGCCTGCGCGGCCCCGCCGATCTCACCAACATCGGCTGGGACGAGATCGTCGCGTCGCACGCCCTCGTGCTGATCGAATGGCCCGAGCGAGCGGTAGGGATGCTTCCGCCGCACGTGCCGATCGACCTGGAGCATCTCCCCGGGGACGAGTCGCGCCGCGTTCTGCTCGCGGGATGAGCGACACGCTGACGCTCGCCATCGACGCGAGCACGTACCTTGGCACCGTCGCGGTGCTGCGCGGCGCCGAGATCCTCGCCGAGGGAGAGGCGGCGATGCGCGGCGAGCGCGAGGAGCGGCTGATGCCGGCGGTGGCCGACGCGCTGCGAGCGGCCGGGATCGAGCCGTCGCGTCTCGCGCGCGTCGTCTGCGGCGGAGGGCCGGGCAGCTTCACCTCGCTGCGCATCGCGGGCTCGATCGCGAAAGGGCTGTGTCTCGCGCACGCCGTTCCGCTCTTCGCCGCGCCATCCCTCGCGCTCATGGTCCCCGACGACCGTCGCGCGCTCGAGGCGGGGCGGTGGCTTGCGGTGCTCGACGCGATGCGCGGTGACGTCTACACGTCGGAGCTCGAGATCGATGCCGCGGGGCGCGTCATCACCGCGAGCGTGGTGCGCCTGACGCCGCGCGCGGAGCTCGGTGCGATGAATGACGGGCACGTGCTCGGGCGGATCGGGCCCGCCGAAGGGCGCGTCGCGGCGCCACGCGCGATCGCGGTGGGCGCGCTGAATCCGGCGCTCGTCGCGCCGGTGTCGCTCGCGACCTGGGAGCCCGCGTACGGTCGGCTCGCCGAAGCCCAGGTGAAATGGGAGGCGGCGCACGGGCGTGCGCTCGCTCCGGGATGACCGGACGGCCCGCGATTCGCCGCGCCACTCGGGGCGACGTGCCGCGGGTGGTGGAGATCGAGCGATCGAGCTTCAGCGATCCGTGGACGGCGGGCGCGTTCCGGAACGCCGCCGAGGAGGACAGGTTGCTCTTCCTGGTCGCGGAGCACGAGGGGGCGGTGGTGGGGTATGCGGTATCGTGGCACGTGGTGGACGAGGCGGAGCTGGCCAACCTCGCCGTCGCGCAGGAGGCGCGGGGGCAGGGGATCGGCGGCGCGCTCCTCGACACGGTGATCGCGGTGGCGCGCGAATCGGGGTGCGCGTCGATGCATCTCGAGGTGCGCGAGTCGAATGCCGCGGCGCGCGGTCTCTACGCGTCGCGCGGGTTCGAGGAAGTCGGGCGGCGGCGGCGGTACTATCGCGAGCCGGTGGAGGACGCGCTGGTCCTGCGCGCCCGGATCGGAACGGCTTGAGTGATCGTCGCGGGCGCCCAGGAATCGTTCGGCGCGCGCCGCGGCGAATCGTTTGCGCGGCCGGGACGGCGCGCCCATATTATGCGCGGCGAGAACACTCTTCTCTCGCCCAGGAGGAATCGTGAGCCGGAGTCTGAACAAGGTGACGTTGATCGGCAACCTCGGGAACGATCCCGAGGTCCGCTCGACGAGCGGTGGCAATCGGGTCGCGACGTTCTCGCTCGCGACGAGCCGATCGTGGAACGGCCCGGCGGGCGACCGTCAGGAGAAGACGGAATGGCATCGCTGCGTCGTCTGGAACACCAAGACCTCGCAGCTCGCCGACATCGTCGAGAAGTACGTCAAGAAGGGCGACAAGCTCTACGTCGAGGGTCGCATCGAGTACCGCCAGTGGCAGGACAAGGAGGGGCAGACCCGCTACAGCACGGAGATCAACGTGCGTGAGCTGATCATGCTCACCGGGCGCTCCGGCGGAGGCGACTACGACGCCGAGGGCGGCTCCGCTCCGCAGCGTGCGCGCTCCGCGCCGGCGCCGGCGAAGGCCGCCGCGGCGAACAAGAGCGGCGAGGACTTCGAGGACTTTCCCGGCGCGTTGAACGACGAGGACGACGACCTCCCGTTCTGAGCGTGCTGTGATGCCGGTCGCCGGCCGCCCGACGGGTGGCCGGCGATTTCATTTCGATGCGTCGCAACAGGGAAGCGGACGTTACCTTGTGCCCCCCGCCGCGTCCTCCCGATAGCGAGCGCTGGCCTCCGGGCCAAGCGCCTGCCCGTGTCCATCGCGGGGTTTTTCACCTGTCGGCAATCCGTTCATGACGTCACAGTCTTCGCGCAATCCGAGCCGAGCGTCGTCGTCGGGCGCTCTCTGGTCGTCGGTCGCCCTGCTGGTGGTGCTCTGCGCGCCCGCCGCGCTCCGCGCCCAGCAAACCGATTCCACGGCGCGCCCCTCCACCCACACGGTGAAGACCGGCGACACGCTCTGGGATCTGGCGCGCGTCTACCTCGGCGACCCCTTCCTCTGGCCGGAGATCTACCGCGTGAACACCGATGTCGTGGAGGATCCGCACTGGATCTACCCCGGCGAGGTGCTGCGCATTCCGGGCGGGGTGGGTGGTGAGCCGGCCATCGCGGTCGCGACTCCCTCCGGCGAGCCGTCGGACAGCGCGGCTGCCGCAGAGATGGAAGTCATCCCGAGCGGGCCGACGCTGTTCCATCGCATCCCGAGCCGCCGCGCGGCGTCGTCGTCGCTGCAGGACGGGAACCTGATCGATCGTGGTCCCGCCGTGCGCTCGGGCGAGTACTACTCCGCGCCCTTCGTGATCAGCGATCGCGATCAGAAGCGGGCGGGCCGCCTGGTCGGCAGCACGGAGATCGAGGGGATCGCCGCGGCACACGAGCGGATGGTCTTCCAGAACCAGGAGCGCGTCTACATCACCAACGGCCAGAGCACTCCCGCCGCCGGCGATCGCTACGTCTCGTATCGTCTCGGCCCGGACCTCGCCGGCATCGGCCAGGTGGTGATCCCGACGGGCATCGTGGTGGTCGAGCGCCCCGGCACCGACGAGGCGTCGACGGTGCGCATCATCCGGCAGTTCGAGGAGATCACGATGGGGCAGAAGGTTCTCCCGCTCGAGGAGTTCGTCTCCCCGCCCGCGGCGGACCTGACCCCGGTCGAATCGGGTCCGACCTCGCGGATCGCGTGGATCTTCGACGAGCCGCAGCTCGCGAGCCTCCAGAGCTTCTTCATCGTGAAGGTCGGCGCGCGCGACGGCGTGAAGCTGGGCGACCAGTTCCGTGTCTATCGCGAGCGCACGAAGACGGAGGACGGCGTGCGGATCCCGGCGGAGGACATCGCCATGGCGCGTGTGGTGCGCGTCACCGACCGCGCGACGACGCTCGTCGTCACGGGTCAGCGCAACCCGGCGATCCGCGAGGGCGCCCGCACCCAGCTCGCTGCTAGGATGCCGTAGTCGCGGGCGTTAGATTCCGGGCGAGCGCCATGATCGCGATCGCCCACTTCGTCGCCACGACATGCTATCTGGGCGCCGCGGCTCTCGCCGCGGCGCCCTTTGCTCGTCCGGTACGCGCACCCTTCCGCGTCGTGCTGGGGGTGCTCGCCCTTGGCGTGCTCGCGCACGGCGTCGCGCTCGTGGGCGTGGGCCGCACCAGCGGCCAGGTGCCGCTCACGGGGCTCGGCCCCGCGCTCTCGTTCGCGGGAGCTGCGCTCGCCCTCACGCTGCTCATCGTCGAGCTGATCGCCCGCGAGACGAGCCTGACGCTCGTCGCGGCGCCGCTCGCCGCGCTGCTCGCGGTCGTCGGCAACCTCGCCGGGCTCGCGCCGAGCGCCGAGCCGCCGGGCGGGCAGGGCCCCTGGTTCTTCGCGCACATCGCGCTCTCCTTCGCCGGACTCGCCGGGCTGGCGACCGCGGCGGCCGCGGGGACGATGTACCTCCTCCAGCGGCGGGAGCTCCGCTCGCGCCGTTTCGGGCCGCTCTTCCGCTTCTTCCCGCCGCTCGCGACGCTCGATCGCATCAATCGCGTCGCCGTGCTCGCCGGCTGGGTCGGCCTGACGTTAGGCATCCTGATCGGGCTCGCCTACTCGCTGACCTTCCATCAGAGCAACATGCCGCAGGTCGTCTGGGCGCTCGGCGCCTGGGCGGGGATCACCGCGCTCGCGCTCGGACGCGTCGCGCGCGGGTGGGAAGCGCGTCGTGCCGCGGTCGCCGCGAACGCGGCCTTCGCCGTGGTCGTCCTGCTCTGGATCGCCGTGCGCATCGTGGCGAGCGAGCCGGGCAAGTTCCTGTGAGCACCGCCGGCGACTCGCGAGTGGCCATCGTCGTTCACGCCGAGCGCGTACGCGTCCTCGTCGTCGGCGGTGGCGCCGTCGCCGAGCGGCGCGCGTTGAGCTTCGCCGAGCGAGGCGCGCACGTGCGGGTCGTCGCGCCGCGCACGACGGAGACGCTCCGTGATGCCGCGGCTCGCGGCCTGCTCGACCTCACGCTCCGCGGCTACCAGCCGGGAGACGTCGGCGACGCCGAGCTGGTGGTCGCGGCGACGGACGATCGCGCGACGAACGCGCGAGTGGCGTCCGACGCGCGCGCCGCGCACCGGCTGTGCAACGTCGCCGACGCGCCCGAGGAAGGCAGCTTCTCGGCCATCGCGCAGCGGACGCGCGGCGCGCTCATGCTCGCGGTCGGTGCGAACGGGGTGCCTGCCG
>DATAIN010000639.1:0-2730 GCA_036262635.1 Gemmatimonadaceae bacterium
CGACGGCCATATGGGGAGGACGACACGACCTCGCCGGTGAACGCGTACGGCGCGAGCAAGCTGCGCGGCGAGCAGCTGCTCGCCGCCTCCGGCGCCCGCTCCCTCGTGATCCGGACGCAATGGCTCTTCGGCCTCGCGGGAAAGTCATTCGTGCGAACGATGTGGGATCGGGCCCGCTCGGCGCAGCCGACGCGCGTCGTCGACGACCAGTGGGGGCGGCCGACGTATACCGTGGATCTCGCACGGGCCACATGGCGCGTCATCGCAGCGAGGGCGACCGGCGTCCTTCACGTCACCAACGGCGGCCGTCCCGTGAGCTGGTTCGAGCTCGCCGCCCGCGTCTTTGCGGCCGCGGGCGCGTCGGAGCTGCTGACGCGCTGCAGCACCTCGGACTATCCCACGCCGGCGGCTCGCCCTGCGTTCAGCGCCCTGGATACGTCGCGCGCGGCCTCGCTGCTCGGCGGCGAGCTCCCGGACTGGTCGTCGGCGGTGGACCGCTTTCTGGCGGAGCTCGAGGCGAGTGCGCTAACCGGTTCGCGCCACTGAGATGGCTGCTCGCCTGTCGGCGCGGGAGCGCATGAGCCTTCTCTGGTACGACGTCCGTGCCGCCGTGGCGGTGGGTGTCGCCGTCGCGTTCGACGTGCTGATGCTGCCCTGGCACCGGTGGCGCAACCGCGGTCGTCGCGGCTGGAGCGTCTGGGACCTCTGACGTCGACGTTTCGAACGCGCACGGGCATCACGGAGCCACAGCGCTAACGGCGGCTGCGCTCAGCGGCGGACGCGTGCCCGGTGAAGCACCTGCTCGAACGCCGCGCAGTTCTCTTCGCGCTCGTAGCGCGCGAGGAATGCCTCCCGGCCGCGCGCGCCCAGCGCTTCGCGCAGCCCCGGATCGGACATGAGGCGCCTGAGCTCCGCCACGAGCCGCGTCGCTGCGTCGCCGGTGCCGGGATCGATGACCACTCCCGCGTTCGCGGCGATGATCGCCTCTCCGGTATCGCTCTCCCGCGGGCCGACGAACAGCGCCGGCCGGCCGCTCGCCATGATGCCGTAGAGCTTTCCGGGCACCGAGATCCCGACGAACTCCTTGCGAAGCGAGATGAGGTGCACGTCGGCGACGGAGAGCGAATAGCGCAGCTGATCACGCTCGAAGTATTCGCGATAGCGGAAGTTCGAGATCGCGTGATCGCGCGCATGGGACTCGATCTCGCCGCGGCGCGGTCCGTCGCCGACGAACAGCCAGAAGAGCCGCGGCTCGTCGCGAAGGGCGCGCATGGCGTCGAGGATCGGTCCGAACTCATGGACGATGCCGGCGTTGCCGCTGTACATGACGACGAACCGGTCGCGCAGCTGGAGCGTGTCGAGCAGCGGGTTCGCCACGCGTTCCGTGGGCTCGACTTCTTCCCGGCGGTTCCAGACGTGCACCGTGTGTGTCCGTTCCGGCGCCACGCCCTTCGAGACGATTCGCCGCTTCATGTGCGCGCCGAGGTCGATGATGAAGTCGGCGTGGCGGAGCCCGACCCTGTGCATCCACTCGAGGACGCGCGCGGCGAGCCCGGCGCGCGCCAGCATGCCGCTCGCGACTTCCGCGTCCGGATGCAGATCCATGCTCCAGACGCCGTACCGCTGCCGGCCGAAGAGCCGCGCGATGGCGCCAAGGAAGGACAGCAGCGGCGGCGTCGTGAGGAACACGACGTGGTCGTATCGACGTCCATGGTCGCCGGCGAGCAGCGCCCACATGACCTGGAAGTAGAAGGTGGCGTAGTCGACGAGACGGCCGGCGACGCGCGCACGTCCGAACCCGGTCGTGCGCACGCGGTGAATCTCCACCCCGTTCCGGCGCTCGCGCAGCGGAGCGGGTATCCTCCCCTTCACGTAGCGGCCGCGGCTCGCCAGGACGTGAACGTCGTAGCCGCGGGCCGCGAGATACTCGGCGAGATCGGTGAGGTGCTGCCCCGTGGACGCGACGTCGGGCCAGTAGTGCTGATTGACGAAGAGGAGGGAAGGCTTGCGCCCTCCCTCCTCCGCATGCGCGCGTGACGGTACCGCGCGCGGGATGGTGACGCCCATCGGCCTCAGGCCGTGGTCGCGACCGTCTGCTCCTTCCCCTCCCGCTCGCGCTTTCCGCCCGGGATGAGATCCTCGAGCTTGTCGCCATGCGGCCGCGGGGGGTCGCTCTCGGGCGCCCGCTCGTCGGCCCGCGTCCGCGCGTCGTCGCCGCCGAGGGGCACCTCGCGCTCGCCCTGCTCCTCGCCGCGGACAGGCCGGTACTTCTCCGGCTGCGCGTCGAGCTGGCTGAAGATCCACTCGTAGGTACGGCGCAGGCCCTCCTCGAGGGAGATCTGCGGCTCCCACCCGAGCACCTCGCGCAGCTTCGTGTTGTCGGAGTTGCGCCCGCGGACGCCCTGCGGCGCCTTGAGGTTGTGCGTGCGGCGGACCGTCTTGCCCGCGATCGTGGCCACCATGTCGACCAGCTCGTTGATCGAGATCATCCGGTCCTGGCCGAGATTGAGCGGCTCCCGGAAGTCCGAGCGCATCAGCCGGTAGATCCCCTCGACGCAGTCGTCCACGTAGCAGTAGCTCCGCGTCTGGAGGCCGTCGCCCCAGACCTCGATCTCTCCCCCGTCCTCGACGAGCGCGATCTTGCGGCACATCGCGGCCGGGCTCTTCTCGCGCCCGCCGTCGTAGGTGCCTAACGGCCCGAAGATGTTGTGGAAGCGGACGATCCGCGTC
>DATAIN010000640.1:0-2283 GCA_036262635.1 Gemmatimonadaceae bacterium
TCCATCGAGACGCAGCCGTTCTGCACGCAGAAGAGCAGCGTCGCGAGGTCGCCGCCGATCAGCCGCTCCTTGTCGTCGCCGCCGTTGCCTTCGATCGTCTCGACGCGCACCGACTCCGGGGAATGCTCGGGCGCCTTCTGCTGGAAGAAGGTCTCGCCCTCGATTCCCTCCGGCGTGCGCTTGAGCACGAGCGGCCGATCCTTGAGCGCCGGGAGGATGAAGGGCGCGACGTTCGCGTAGTAGCGCATGAGCGCGCCCTTGGTGATGCCGTCCTTCGGAAACATCACCCGGTCGAGGCTCGTGACCTTGAGCTCACCGCCGCCGGGGAGCTTCACGACTCCGTCGCCGCCGGACTCCTCGATCTCGCGCAGCCGCTCGACGACGCCGGGGTTGGCGATCGTCGGTCCTTCCTCGAAGGTGCGCCCGCGCTTCGTCGCGGTGCGCCTCGCGCCCGACGTGCGCCGTGCGCCCGACTTGCGCGGCGCCATCGCGCTCGCGGCAGCGTTCGCGCTCGGGCTCCGGCGGCGTACGCGACCGGTCGCGCGCGCGCCGTCCTCCTCCTGGACGCTCTCTCCCTCGCGGGTCACCTCGCGCGCGGGCTTGTCGTCGCGCATGCCGAGGAAGATCGGCTGGCGCAGCTTTCCGTCGGCGGTCCACTCGCCGAACTTCACCTCGACGACGACCTTCGGCGTCGCCCAGTGCGCCTTCTCGTTGGTCTTCGGCGTCTGGACGAAGGGCGACGTCTGGCGCTCGAGCGGAGCGAGCCGGCGGTACATGTCCTTCAGCCCTTCGCGGGTGAAGCCGCCGCCGGTGTGGCCGACGTAGATGAAGTTGCCGTCCTCGTCGTAATGGCCGAGCAGGAGGGCGCCGATGTGCTCGCGCGTCTTTCGCGGCTCGGTCCAGCCGCCGATGACGAACTCCTGCCGGTGCTCGATCTTCAGCTTGAGCCAGCCGTGCGAGCGCTCGCCCGGGCGGTAGGTGTCGGCCATCCGCTTCGCGATGATCCCCTCCCAGCCGAGCCTCTCCGCCTTGCGGAGGAGCGCCTCGCCGTCGTTAGGCACCGACTCGCCGAGGCGCAGCGCGGCGCCCGTGCGGTTGCGGAGCCGCTGCTCGAGCCGCTCGCGGCGCACCGTCCACGGCTCGCGCATGAGGACCTCGTCGCCGTCCATCAGGAGGTCGAAGGCGACGAGCGCGGCGGGGGCGGCGATGGTCGAGGTCTCGATGAACGCCGCGTTGGTCGTGTGCATCCGGCTCTGCAGATCCTGGAAGCGCGCGACCTCCTCGCCGTCGAGCGCGACGATCTCACCGTCGAGCACGAGCGAGCGGCGCGCCTTCCGGGCGAGCGACTTGAGCGCCTCGATCACCTCGGGGAACTGCTCGCTCTTGTCGTTGCCGTTGCGGGTGACGACGTTCGCCGCGTCGGCGGTCGCGTAGGCGATGACGCGGATCCCGTCGTACTTCGGCTCGAAGGTCCAGCCGTCGCCCGGCGGGACGTCAGTGCCGATCGATGCCTTCATCGGGACGAGCGCGGCGAGGTGTCGCGCCGCCTTCTTCGCCCTGGGACGTCCGCGGTGCACCGGTGCGTCGGCGAGCGCGGTCGCCGATGCGCCCCTGGGCGCCCGCTTGCGCGCCGATTTCGCGGCGCCCGCCTTCCTCGCGCTCGTCTTCGCGGCGCCCTTCTTCGCAGTCGCTTTCTTCTTCACGGAATCCGTCCCCTTGCCGCTGCTGCCTGCCTTCTCCGTTCGGTTCGAGTGCCAGACCCGGCTCCGGCCGTTCGCGATCTCCTCCATCGTGCGGCCGCTGTGCACCGACGTCATCACCTCGGCGACGACGTCGCGTCCCGGGTCCTCGGTGCCGTCGTGGCGCTTGATGAGGAGCCACTGCGGCTTGCTCGAGTCCCCCCGGCCATGCATCCGGACGAGCGACCATCCTCCCTTCAGCCGCTCGCCATGCATCACGATGTCGAGCCGGCCGCGCCGGTAGCCGTCGCGGATCGCCTGCACGCCGGCGTTGCCGGAGCGCCCGGGCGCACCATACGTGCCCCGGTCCCAGAGCATGACGGTACCGCCCCCGTACTCGCCGGCGGGGATCGTCCCCTCGAACTTGTTGTAGGCGATCGGGTGGTCCTCGACCTCCATCGCGAGGCGCTTCACCGCGGGATCGTAGCTGGGCCCTTTCGGCACGGCCCAGCTCTTCATCACGCCGTCGAGCTCGAGCCGCAGGTCGTAATGCAGCCGGCGCGCCGCATGCTTCTGGATGACGAACGCATTCCCCTTCGCACGG
>DATAIN010000641.1:0-2630 GCA_036262635.1 Gemmatimonadaceae bacterium
CGGCGAAGCGCTCGGCGCGAAGTCGGCGACGCAGAAGGCGTCGGCGCTCGCGATCTACGAGCCGCGCGAGGCGGATCGCGTTCGCGCGACCTGCGGCAAGTAACCGCACGCAGCTTCGCTTCCGACCGCGGGCCGGCTCACTCGAGCCGGCCCGCGCGTCGTTCGCGCCTAACGTTTCCCGCTGGTGTCGA
This sequence comes from Gemmatimonadaceae bacterium, assembly GCA_036262635.1. Classification (GTDB taxonomy): domain Bacteria; phylum Gemmatimonadota; class Gemmatimonadetes; order Gemmatimonadales; family Gemmatimonadaceae; genus JABFXC01. The sequence continues at coordinate 192 of DATAIN010000641.1, forward strand.
TGAACGATTCTTGCATCATCGTCGGCATGAGACCCTCATCTCGCGCATTCGCCCCGCGCTGGCTGTCGTTCGCCGCGGGCGCACTGCTCGCCGCGTGCGGGGGCGCGGCAAAGCTGCCCATCGCGGCAGGCATCGGCCCCGCGCCGCAGCTCCCGCCACCCGAGCACTCGCTCATCCCGACCGTGCACGTCGCGACGGCGAAGGGATGGCCCGCGGGCGGCGCACCCCTCGCCGCCCCCGGCACCACGGTGTCCGCCTTCGCGCGGCCGCTCGATCACCCGCGCTGGCTCTACGTGCTGCCTAACGGTGACGTGCTGGTCGCCGAGACCAACGCACCGGTCCGGCCGAAGGACGGGCGCGGCATCAAGGGATGGTTCTTCCGTCATTATCAGAAGAAGGCCGGCGGCGCGGTGCCGAGCGCGAACCGCATCACGCTCCTGCGCGATGCCGATGGCGACGGTGTCGCCGAGCTCCGCTCGAGCTTCCTCGAGGGACTGAGCTCGCCCTTCGGCATGGCGCTCGTCGGCGACACGCTCTACGTCGCGAACAGCGACGCGGTCGTCCGCTTCCCGTACGTCGCCGGTGAGACGCACATCTCCGCGCCCGCGTCGAAGCTCGTCGATCTTCCGGGCGGTGAGATCAACCACCACTGGACGAAGAGCCTCATCGCGTCTCGCGACGGGAAGAAGCTCTACGTCGGCGTCGGCTCGAACAGCAACGTCGCCGAGAACGGCATCGCCGCCGAGGGAGGGCGCGCGGCGATCTGGGAGATCGACGTCGCGACCGGCGCGCATCGCGTCTTCGCCTCCGGCCTGCGCAATCCGGTGGGGCTCGCCTGGGAGCCGACGACGGGGGCGCTCTGGGTCGCGGTGAACGAGCGCGATGAGCTCGGAGGCGATCTCGTCCCCGATTACATGACCGCGGTGCGCGACGGCGGCTTCTACGGCTGGCCGTACAGCTACTACGGCGCGCACGTCGACAGTCGCGTCAAGCGGCAACGCCCCGACCTCGTCGCCACCGCGATCGTGCCCGACTACGCGCTGGGCCCGCACACCGCCTCGCTCGGTCTCGCCTGGTCCGGCGGATCGACGCTCCCCTTCGGGGAGGGAATGTTCGTCGGCCAACACGGCTCGTGGAACCGCAACCCGCCGAGCGGCTACCGGGTGATCTTCGTGCCCTTCTCCAACGGCCGCCCCTCGGGACCGCCCGTGGACGTACTCACCCGCTTCCTCGACCGCGACGGCAAGTCGTTAGGCAGGCCGGTCGGCGTCGCGATCGACAAGCGCGGCGGGCTCCTCGTGGCGGACGACGTGGGGAACACCGTCTGGCGGGTGACGGCTGCGGGACGATGAGCCGATCCGCGCGGAGCTCCAGCGGTTTGTAACAGGAGGCGTGGAGAGCGGGGAGGGGGTTGTGATGAGCCATAGCTCCCCTGCAACCCCTCCATGCTCTCCATGGCTCCTGTGACACATCGCCGAGGCGACGAGTCGTTTCGCTCCGCCGCTCGCCGATTCGGTGAGCGCCGCCTCTCCCCTCGCGCTATTTTCCGGTCATGACCGAAGCACAGCAGAATCCGACCGGCGAAGCGCCGCCGTGCCCGAAGTGCGGTGGCGAGATGTGGGACAATCGGGCGAACAAGAAGAATCCGCGCGCGCCCGACTTCAAGTGCAAGGCGGCGGGATGTGAGGGAGTGATCTGGCCGCCGCGCGATCCGAATGCGCCGCGCCCGGTCGCGACCCCCGCCGGCACCCCCGACGATCCCGCCTGCCCCATCTGCGGCGGCAAGATGTGGGACGACCGCGCGAGCAAGCGCAACCCGCGCGCGCCCGACTTCAAGTGCCGCAACAAGCCGCGCTTCGCGGGCGGCCCCGGCTGCGAGGGCGTCATCTGGCCCCCGCGCGAGGGTGAATCGCGCAGCGCGTCGCCTGCCCGCAAGCCGTCGACCGCGCGCGCCAACGGCACCGCGCCGGCCCAGCGCGCGAGCGCCGCGTCCCCGCCTCCCCCGCCCCCCGTCGAGCGCGACTTCTCCGACGACGAAGCCCCCGACTTCGAGCGGGAAGACGAGCTGCCGTTCTAGGACGGCACTCGGCGCTCGGCAACTACGCAACGCGGATCGGGCGGATTCAGCGGATGACGCGGAGCCGTGCGGTCGCTTTCGTGCGCCGGTTCCGGGTTCCTTCAGGAGGAGAACTCCAGGAGTGTTGGGGGCACGCCTGTGAGTGGATCTCACCACGCGTGCCCCCAAAAACCGTTGGAGCCCTCGACGCGTTACGCCCGATGTCGGGTGGGCCGGACTTCGATGCACGGCTCCGCGTGATCCGCACGATCCGCTACATCCGCGTTGCGTAGTTGCCGAGCGCCAACCGCCGTCCGCCGTAGCGCCTCCCGCCCTCTCGCGCCAAGATCCGGCATGACTCGACTCTCGCTTCTCGCCGCCCT
>DATAIN010000642.1:0-4664 GCA_036262635.1 Gemmatimonadaceae bacterium
AAGCCTGCACTGCGGGGGCTCCGTCGCGCAACGGGGACGGGGGCCTCGTGCTTGTGACAGGAGCCGTGGAGGGCGTGGAGGGGTTTGCAGGGAGCAATGGCTCACCACAACCTCTCCGTGCCCTCCACGGCTCCTGTGATATCTGCCGAGAGCCATATCCGCGTCGGCTCTCGCTCGTGTGACGCGCGCGCGAGTGTGTCGTCGAATGGCTCCCGCCACTCGACTCACGCTCGCGCCGCCGTCACATGCCTTCCGTCCGCCGCACCCGCTCCGCGCTCGTCGCCATCATCCTCGTCGCCAGCGCGTGCGTCGCGGTCCGGGGGGTGAGCGCACATCAGCAGGGTGATCCGGACCACCGGCGAGAGGCGCGCGTCATCGAGTCGATCGCCGCGCACATCCCGACCGACTCGCTCGCCCGGCTCTACACCGTGGCGCTCGATGCGCCCGAGGAGCAGTCCCGGACGATCGCCGACGCGGTGAGCTGCCAGACGATCCGGCTCGAGTGGCAGTTCGGGAACATCGCGGCGCGCCAGGCGATCGGGCGGATGGAGGACTCCGTCCTCGCGACCCCGGCGCTGCGGCAGCGCTGGAGCGAGGCGCGCGACCGCTGGCCCGCGGTGAGCGGGATCCACTTCGACTGCGTGCGCGGGCTCGTCCCCGCGGCGGACAGCCTCAGCGAGTAGGTCGCCCGCGCGCCCTCAGGGGGCGCGCGTCGCGGTGGTGTTGAGGACGAGCACCGAGTCGGCGCCCTTCACCATGTAGTGCGCGACCGTTGTGCCGACCAGCCGATCGCCGTCCAGGCGGTGGCTGCTCACCGTCCGCACCGTCACCCCTTCACGCCGCACGCTCGAGTACGGGTCGGAGCTGGTGATGATCGTGTCGCCGCTCACCCGCACGTGGAGCGCGACCGTCTGCCCGCCGAGCACCATCGTCCAGCCGGCGGTGTCGCCGGTCGCGTTGAGCGTCACGCGCGTCGGCGTGCTGTCACGCCCCGCGGTGGGCCGCGCGACCATGTTCCATTTGCCGGCCACGCTGCGGAGGAGCGCGGCGCCGGCGTCGCCCGCGGTCGCGGTGCGGGCGGTGTCGACCGCGCCGGCCGAGGAATCGCGCCGGGCCTCGCCGCGCATGCAGGCGGCGACGAGGATGGAGAGGCAGAGCGCGGAGAGGCAGCGGGTGCGCATCGGGAGCTCTCGGTTCGGGTGGCGGCACACGACGTACGCCTTTCCCGTGACGATACAGCCGCCGGAGCCCCTGTCAATCAGATCGGCTGCGCGCTTCGCCGAACCCTGACGGTACCCGCGACGAACAGCGCCGCGACGAGAAGTCCCACCCAGAATCCGGGAGCGACGAGCGCATGCCACATCGATGGCGGCATCATCGCGTCCATCAGCGAGCGCCCGGGAACGGCGGGCCCGGTGTTCGACCCGCCGAAACGCGACCCCAGGAGCTCGGCGAAGTACATCGTCCCGAACACCACGCGCTCCACGAATACGATCGCGAGCGGGGGAAGGATCGCCCAGGCGAAGGGGGCGCGCGGCGCCCACGCCGAGACGAGAAGCAACCAGCCGTAGAGCGGCGCCGCGAAGAGACCGTGCAGCACGACGAGGTGATAGAGGAGCCGGAAGGAATCCGGGACGAGGTGCAGCCGGGACCAGAACAGGGCGACGCTCTCGCCCCGCGCCGCGACGGTCGCGACGCTCGTCACCAGCATCACGAAGTGCAGCGCGACGGTGCACCCCCAGACGATCACCGGCAGAACGACCACCGGAATGCAGAGCTTCGCGAGCACCGTCACGAGGTCGGAGACCGGAAGCGACTTCCAGAGCAGGACGCTGCGGTCGCGGCGCTCGCCGTAGAGCGCGTCCACGCAGTAGATGGCCGCGACGAGCAGGCCGACGAGCATCATCAGTCCGGCGACCAGCGCGTACGGCTCGACGACCGCCGCGGCCCCCTGCGCGCCGGCGACCGACGCTGCGCCGGTCACGTGCCCCGGGTGCCAGAAGGCGAGACCGACGAAGCCGGCCGCCAGCACCGCCGCGATCCCCAGCGGTGCGAGATAGAGCCAGCGATTCTCCCACAGCTCGCGCCGCAGCGCCCAGCCTAACGTCCGGATCATCCGGTCTCTCCTCCCCGCGCGCCGACGCGCGCGATGAACAGGTCCGCCACACTCGGCCGCCGCACGTCGCCGTACTCGGCGAGGCGCTCGGGGGCGACACCGTCGAAGAGCATGACGCGCTGGCCGAGTGCCTCGCGCTCGTGGATCGGCGCGAGACCGCGCGCCTGCAGCACGTGCGCAGGATGCACGCGCACCTCGCGGTAGCGCGACTCCACCTCGTCCATCGTCGCGCTCAGCGCGATCCGGCCGCGGTCGAGAAAGATCACGTCGGTCACCACGTGTTCGATCTCGTCGACGTTGTGCGTCGCGAGCAGGATGGTGCGGTCGCGCTCGTGGAAATCCTCGAGCAGCGAGTCGTAGAACTGCTTTCTGTAGATGATGTCGAGCCCGAGGGTCGGCTCGTCGAGCACGAGGAGCCGGGCGTCGATCGCCATGACGATCGCGAGATGGAGCTGCGCGACCATCCCCTTCGACAGCTCCTTCACCCGGCTCGTCCGACGGATGGTGGTGCGCTCGAGGAACGCCTCCGCCCGCGCGCGGACGAAGCGCGGATGGACCGCGGCGACGTAGTCGAGCAGCTGCGCGACCCTGATCCAGCGCGGCAGCACGGCGACGTCGGCGATGAAGGAGACGTCGTGCATGAGCGACGCGCGGTCGCGCCAGGGATCGCGGCCGAGCACGCGCAGCTCGCCCTCGAAGGGAGTGAGGCCGAGGATCGCGTTGAGCGCAGTGGTCTTCCCCGCGCCGTTGGGCCCGATGAGCCCGACGATGCGTCCCGGCTCGACGCGAAGATCGATCCCGTCGAGCGCGACCACGCCGCCGAAGCTCTTCCGGAGACCGCGCGCCTCGACGACCGGTGTCTCGTCGCGTATGCCGGTCATGACTTGCCTCCCCGCCGCTTGCGCAGGAGCTCCTCGGCGTCGAGGCCGAGTCGCTCGATCATGTCGCGGATCTTCGGCCATTCCTCCTCGAGGAACTTCTGCCGCTCGCCCTTGAGGAGCAGCGCGCGGGCGCCGGCATTGATGAACATGCCGCGCCCGCGACGCATCTCGACCAGCCCTTCGTCGACGAGTGACTGATAGGCTTTCATGACCGTGAGTGGGTTGACCCGGTATTCGGCCGCGACGTTGCGCACCGAGGGCAGGGGATCACCCTCGCCGAGCACGCCGTCGAGCATCATCGCGACGACGCGGTCGCGCAGCTGACGATAGATGGGCAGGCCATCGTCCCACTCACGGTCCACTTTCAAGTCCGGCTCGTCACTTGGCGGGGAGGCTGGCCACGGTGGACACCCGCACGAGGTCGAAGCGTCCGGTGAAGGTCTTCCCGTTGGCCTGGAGATAGCTCCATTCCTCGGTGTGGTGCGTGTCGTCGACGAGGGTGAAGCGCACGTGCTGCATGTGCCCGTAGGACGTCGGCCCGGTGAGGTCGAGGAAGTCGAAGTCGATCTGCTTCCCGTCGGGGGAGACGGTCGCCGACATCCGCGGCCGGTTGCCGGCGTCGCAGTAGTGCGTGAGGAGCAGGCTCGCGCCGTCGAGGTAGATCATGGTGACCGGGTGGTCGTTCTTGAGCGGATTGTCCGTCGCCTCCGCCGACTTCATCTCGTGCACGAGCGCGTTCCCGCGCGAGGTGACGCGCAGCGAGACGTCCATCTTCACGTTCGTCTTCGACACCGGCTCCACGATCGGTCCCTGCCACTCGCCGGCGAGCGTCTTCAGCAGCGCGAACGCCTGCTTCGTCTCGGCCGACGGCACGGCGGCAGTCGCCGCCGGGGCGGGATGGTCGTGCGTCTGGGCATAAAGCTGGGACGCGAACAGGCTGCCGACAACGAAGGGGAGGATGACGCGTCCGCTGGTGATGATATGCATGGCTGGTCTCCGGTAGAAAGCTGTCGTGGTATCCGACCCGACCCGGGACCCCCGCTGGCCAGTCGAGGGGAGCTGGGCGATATGGTGTTATACATGACTATAACACTTCGGGCGGGGTGTCAATAGCGATTTTGGAGGCTTGGAGAGTTTGGGCTCGGCAACGAAGCCCGCGGATCGGCGCGGATGAATGATTGGGGGGCCAGCCCTGGCGAGATCATCGCGCCCGGCGCGCCCCCAAAATCATTGGAGGCTTCAGCGTGTTGTAACTGGAGCCATGGAGGGCAGGGAGGGGTTGGTGGAGCTGCTGCTCATCACAACCCCTCCCTGCTCTCCACGGCTCCTGTGAATATCGCCGAGCAATCGTCGAAGAGAATCGGCGTTCATCCGCGCAAATCCGCGTGCGCGGTTGCCGGGCGCGGTTGCAGGAAGCGCGGTCCGGTCGCACTGTTGGGCGATCGACGACGGAGATCCCCATGACGCGCCCCGGGCTCGCCTCAGTCGCGGCACTCCTTCTTGTCCTCCCGGCCACCGCCGTCGCCCAGGCGCACGCCGCGCATCATGGCGCGTCGGGGGAGAAGCTCGGGACCGTCCACTTCGCGACCTCGTGCAGCCCCGCGGTCGCGACGCGATTCGATCGCGCCGTGGCGCTCCTGCACTCCTTCGAGTTCGGCGCGTCGATC
>DATAIN010000643.1:0-3436 GCA_036262635.1 Gemmatimonadaceae bacterium
CCAGCCGCTCGGGCTGCTCATGCCGTCGCATCTCGGCGCGGCGCACCACGCGCACGTCGAGCGCTTCGCGCGGTCGCACGCGACGGCGCGCCAGATGGCGGACCGCGGCGAGATCATCGGCCGCCGCAAGGACGGGAGCGAGTTCCCCGCCGAGGCGTCCATCTCGAAGGTCGAGGTGAACGGCCAGTGGATCTTCACCGCCGTCCTGCGCGACATCACCGCGCGCAGGCGCGCGGAGGAGGAGCGCGCCGAGCTGCTCGAGCGGGAGCGCGCGGCGCGCGAACGAGCGGAGGCGGCGGAGCGGCGGGCGCTGCGCGCCCTGCAGACGCGCGAGGAGATCCTCGGCATCGTCTCGCACGACCTGCGAGATCCGTTGAGCGCGATCGGGATGTGTGCGCGTGCTCTCGACGGGATGCCCGCGCTGGACAGCGAGGCGCGCGACGCGGTCCACACCATCGGCCAGGCGACAGAGTGGATGCAGCGGATGATCCGCGACCTCCTCGACGTCGCGAGCATCGAGGCGGGCCAGCTCCCCGTCGAACGGCGGCCCGAGGACATGGTGATCCTCCTCGTGCGCGCGAGCGAGTTGTTCCAGCGCATCGCCGAGGAGCGCGAGATCACGCTCACGACGCAGCTCCCCGAGCATCTGCCGCCGATGGCCGTGGACGGCGTGCGCATCCTCCAGGTGCTCTCCAACCTGCTCGGCAACGCCCTCAAGTTCGTCAGCCGGGGGGGACACGTCGCGCTCCGTGCCGCGCTCGAGGGGAGCACGCTGCATGTGACGGTGACCGACGACGGGCCGGGAATCCCGGAGTCCGATCTGCCACGGGTCTTCGACCGCTTCTGGCAGTCGCGGCGCACGTCGGGGGTGCGAGGAACCGGGCTCGGCCTGGCCATCGCGCGCGGGATCGTCGAAGCCCACGGCGGTCGTATCTGGATCGAGAGCATGGTCGGCGCCGGGACGATGGTGCACGTCGTGCTGCCGTCGACGAGTGAACAAGGAGGGTCGCCATGACTCGCACCACTACGCAGCACCCGTCGCCGCTCCAGGCCGCGGCCAGCGCGGTCCCGACCTTCGGCGATCTCGATCGCCGCAGCTGCGAGCGGATTCTGGCGCGCAACCACGTCGCGCGTCTCGCCTTCGCCTTCCACGACCGCGTGGACATCGAGCCGATCCACTACGTGTACGACAAGGGCTGGCTCTTCGGGCGTACCTCACCCGGCTCGAAGCTCGTCACGATCTCGCACAGCCACTGGGTCGCGCTCGAGGTGGACGAGCTCGACTCGCTCTTCGACTGGCGCAGCGTCGTCGTGCACGGAACCTTCCTCACCCTCGACCCGGACGTCCCGGGCGTCGAGTCGCAGGCATGGGCACGCGGGATCTCCCTGCTTCGCGAGCTCGTCCCCGAAACGGGAACCGCGCGCGATCCGGTCGCCTTCCGCAGCATCATCTTCCGGATCCACGTCGACACCGTCACGGGCCGCGAGGCGAGCACCGGAAAGAAGACGCCGGAGCGCCCGCGTTAGGCGCTCCGGCGTCCGGCCGGCGGCGGCGGGCGCTCAGTCGCCCGTGGTCCAGAGCGGCTGGTGCTCCTCCACGAGGAAGTTGAGCAGCGCCTGCCCTCCCTCGTAGGCGATGCGCAGCGTCGTGTCGCGGCCGCGGGGCGCGCTGAGGATGTCGATCGACGTCGGCTTGCCGATCGTGTGGGTGAACTGCCGCCCGTCCGCCACTCCCTCGCCGAGCAGGAGCTGCACGCGCCGGTCGCGCGCATCGTAGGACACGCCGAGGAACGGGTAGTCGTACGCCTGGATGATCGCGCCGAGCGTCGGCTCGTCGATCTCGAGCGTGACGCGCCGCCCCTTGTTGCGGAGCGTGAAGTCGCGCAGCCGCGTGGACCAATCGTCGCGCGGCAGCGTCGTCGTCAGTGGCTCGGTGAGCGGTGACTCGACCGGCTCGCCCTCCGGCACCAGCAGCACGGAGGTGGTCGCCGCACGCAGCAGCTTCGTCGCGACGTTTCCGAAGAACAGCCGATAGAAGACACCGTGCGTGTGGACGCCGGTCACGATGAGATCGGCCTTCGCGTACTCGGCGAAGTCGGTGATCTCCTTCGCGACGGAGCCGTGCAGCGTCACGGTCTCCACCTTCGCGTTGGTGGTGATCGCGGCGCGAATCCGCTCGTAGGCGGCCGCGAGCTCGCGCTCGTACATCGATTCCCAGTCCGGAACCTCACCCTCGATCTCGGTGAGCTTCGGCATCACGTGCACGAGGTAGACAGTCGTCGCCTCGGGGAAGAGCGAGCAGGCGAGGCCGGCGACACGCTCGCTCGCCCCGCTCATGTCCACCGTGATGACCAGCGTCCGCGGCATCACCTCCCAGTTCGGCGCGACGGCGAGCAGCGGCCGGTCGATCAGCCGCGTCAGCTCGACGGGCACCTCGTTGCCGAACACCCGATCGACCACCGGATGCGGGCTGAGTCCGGTGACGATGAGGCTCGCGTCGTGCTCGCGCGAGACGGCGGCGATGGTCTGCGACGGCACCCCGCGACGCACTTCCGCATGCCACCCCGAGCGCTCGCCGAGGTCCTGGCGGAGCTGCGTGGTCACCCGCTGCCGCATGCTGCCGACGAGGAGGCTCACGCTCTCGAGCGGCTGGACGAGCGCCTCGGGCGGAACGAAGAAGGGCGGCATCGCGTCGACGACCCCGACGACCTGCACCTCGCGCTGGAAGCGTTGCGCGAGCTGGCGCGTCGCACGGAGCGCGGGCTCCGTGGAGTCGCTTCCATCGCTCGCGAAGAGAATCGGTCCCGTCGGGAGCGCCGCGGTCGTTCCCCGCAGTACGGCGGGGCGGGTGGACGTGGTGGTGGTGGCCATGCTTTCCTCCTGCGCCCGAACGGCGCGGTTCGCGGCCGGCGAGCGGAACGCTCCGCTCCCGATCGAACAGTCGCCCGCGCGGAGAACATGGTCTGTCGGCGGAGCGCCGAATCCCCGTCAGCGTTTTTCCGACGTTCCCCCGTCGCACTCCTGACTCCGACGCGCGAGCGAGGCGGCGCACCTTCCCTCGAGATCGTCGCGTTCCACCGGAGGAGGTATCCCATGCCCACCATCACCACGACCCCGACCGCCGTCCGCCCCGTGCCGACGCGCGTCGTCACGAAGCCGGCCGACACCATGCGCGCCGCCGTCTTCGTCGAGAAGGGACGCATCGAGCTGCAGGAGCGGCCGATTCCCGCGATCGGACCGCGCGACGCGCTGCTGCGCGTCACCACGACCACGATCTGCGGCACCGACGTCCACATCCTGCGCGGCGAGTATCCGGTCGCGCCGGGCCGGATCGTCGGGCACGAGCCGGTGGGCGTGATCGAGAAGCTCGGCAGCGCGGTGACCGGCTACGAGATCGGCCAGCGCGTGATCTGCGGTGCCATCACCCCCTGCGGGC
>DATAIN010000644.1:0-4063 GCA_036262635.1 Gemmatimonadaceae bacterium
GGCCGCGTTTCCGCCGGGCTTCGATCGCCGAGCGCCGAGCCCCGGCGATGCCGCACTCGCCCGAGTCCGCAATCAATGGCGCCGAGAGCTCGACCGGACCCACAGCGACCTCGGCGGCGACGAAGGCCGCGAGTACGCCGACGCGATCCGCACCGCGCTCGCGCACATCCTCATCAACCGCGACGGCCCCGCGATCCGTCCGGGCGCACGCTCGTATGCGCGCTCCTGGATCCGCGACGGCGCGATGATGTCCACCGCGCTCCTCCAGCTCGGTCACGCGAAGGAGGTACGCGACTACATCGAGTGGTACGCGCCGTACCAGTTCGCGAACGGGAAGATTCCCTGCTGCGTCGACAGCCGTGGCGCCGACCCCGTGCCCGAGCACGACAGCCACGGGGAGTTCATCCACCTCGTCGCGCAGTACGCGCAGTACTCAGGCGACACCGCGCTCGCGCGCCGGATGTGGCCGCGGGTGATGGCCGCGGCGAGCTACATCGACTCGCTGCGCGCCCAGCGCCTCACTCCGGCGTACGATACGGGCAGCGCGCGGATGTTCCGCGGCATCCTCCCCCCCTCGATCAGCCACGAGGGCTACTCGGCCAAGCCGATGCACTCGTACTGGGACGACTTCTGGGCGCTCACCGGCCTGAAGGACGCGACGACGCTCGCCGCGACGTCAGGCAGGAGCGCCGAGCGGGACCGGCTCGCCGCGCTCCGCGACTCGCTCGAAGCGAGCGTCCTCGAGACGATCGACCTCTCGATGCGCGCGCACGGCATCGACTTCATCCCAGGGTCGGCGGACCTCGGCGACTTCGACGCGACGTCGACCACCGTCGCCCTCGCGCCGGGCGGCGAGCGGTCGCGTCTTCCACAGCCCGCGCTCCGCAACACCTTCGATCGCTACTACGCGTTCCTCGTCGCGCGCCGCGACAGCGCGAAGGGCGACGACTACACGCCCTACGAGTGGCGCAACGTCGGCGCGCTCGTGCGGCTCGGCGAGAAGCGCAAGGCGCTCGAGGTCGCGCGCTTCCTCTTCGGCGACCGCCGTCCCGCGGCGTGGAACCAGTGGGGGGAGGTCGTCTACCGCGACCCGAAGACGCCGAAGTTCGTCGGCGACATGCCGCACACCTGGGTCGCGTCGGACTTCATCCGCTCGGTGCTCGACCTCATCGCCTGGGAGCGCGAGGACGGCGCCCTCGTCATCGGTGCGGGGATCCCGGAGCTCTGGGCGAACCTCGAGCCCGGCGTGAAGATCTCCAAGCTCCACACGTCGCTCGGCCCGCTCGACCTGACCATGTTCGGCGGCGGCCGCCGCGTGAACGTCCACGTCGGTGGCGACCTGCGCGTTCCGCCCGCGGGGATCGTCGTGTACTCGCCGTACGACTCGCGCGTGCTCACCGCGACGGTGAACGGGAAGCGCGTGGAGATCGTGGACGGGCGCTCGGTGATGATTCACTCCCTGCCGGCGGACATCGCCTTCGGGCATTGATGCGAGCCTGGCGCCGAGCGATCGCCGAGGCTGCGCGGGCTGGAAGCTATGAGCTGGAGGCAGTCCGCTACGCCGTTGACTGCAGTCGACCGCAGTCGACGCCGTCGCTGACCGCTTCCAGCCTCCGGCCTCTAGCCCAGCGCCCCCCCATTCGTCCGAACGACCTCCGCGTAAAAGCGCCCGCTCCTCTTCACCGTCCGCTCGAGCGTCTCGAAGTTCACGTGCACGATGCCGAAGCGCTTCGCGAAGCCGAGGCTCCATTCGAGGTTGTCGAGGAGACTCCAGGCGAAGTAGCCGCGCATGTCGGCGCCCTGCGAGAGAGCCGAATGCACCGCGCGGAGATGGTCGCGGTAGTAGCGGACGCGAAGCGGGTCGTCGACGACGCCGTCGGCGGCGGCGGGGGGATCGTAGAAGGCCGCGCCGTTCTCGGTGACGTAGAGCGGGATGCGGCCGTAGCGCTTCGTCACCCAGAGCAATGTGTCGGCGAGACCCTGCGGGTAGACCTCCCAGCCCGTCTCGGTGTAGGTCGCGCCAGGCTGCCTGACGGCGGCGGCGCGCACCGGCCACTTCGTGCTCGCGTGCTCGGTGACGCTGCGCGTGTAGTAGTTGATGCCGAGGAAGTCGATCGGCTGCTTGATGAGCGCGAAGTCCTCGGCTGGGAAATCGGGCCACGCCGCGCCGAACACCTCCCGGAGCTCTACGGGATGGCTGCCGAGCAGCGCGGGATCGAGGTACTGCCGGTTCATGTACGCATCGGCGCGCTGCGTCGCCGCGAGATCCTCGGCGTCCCGCGACGCGGGATACTTCGGCTCGAGGTTGACGACGAGACCGATCCGCTGCTTCGCCGCCGCGCGAAAGGCCTGGACGCCGGCGCCGTGCGCGCGCATCAGGTTGTGCGCGACGAGGGGCGGCTCGTAGAGGCTGCGGTGTCCGGGGGCGAGCGCGCCGTGGAGGTAGCCCTGATCGGCGACGACCCACGGCTCGTTGAGCGTCGCCCACATCGGCACGCGGTCGCCGAGCGCCTTCGCCATCACCGTGGTGTAGTCGGCGAACCAGTGCGCGATGTCGCGATTCAGCCAGCCGCCCATGTCGTCGAGCGCGGCGGGGAGGTCCCAGTGGTAGAGCGTCGCGACGGGCGTGATGTTCCGCTCGAGCAGCGCATCGACCAGATTCTCGTAGAAGGCGAGGCCCTTCGCGTTGACGCGGCCGCGTCCCTCGGGAAGGACGCGGCTCCAGGCGATGGAGAAGCGGTAGGCCTGCAGTCCGAGCTCGCTCATCAGCGCGACGTCCTCACGCCAGCGCCGGTAGTGATCGCAGGCGACGTCGCCGGTGTCGCCGTTGTGGGTCATCCCCGGGGTGTGCGCGAAGCGCTGCCAGATGCTCGGTCCCGCGCCGTCGGCGAGGGGCGAGCCTTCGATCTGGTACGCGGAGGTCGCCGCGCCCCAGAGGAATCCATCGGGAAAGCGATACGTGCTCGGCATCGTGCTCGGTCCGTTGAATCACTCCGCGCCTCGGGGCGCCGGGAGGAGAGATGGCGCGCCTGACGCTCAAGGGAGTTCGTAAAGTATACGAAGGTGGCGCCGTCGCCGTGCACGGCGTGGACCTCGACGTCGCCGACGGGGAGCTCGTCGTGCTCGTCGGTCCATCCGGCTGCGGCAAGAGCACGACGCTGCGGATGATCGCCGGGCTCGAGTCGATCAGCGCCGGGAAGCTTCTCATCGACGACCAGGAGGTGAACGACCTTCCGCCGGCGCGCCGCGACATCGCGATGGTCTTCCAGAGCTACGCGCTCTACCCGCACATGACGGTGCGCGACAACATGCGCTTCGCGCTGCGCGTGCGGAAAATGGCCGCCACCGAGGCCGAGCAGCGCATCGCGGAGACCGCGCAGATGCTCGACATCGTTCCCCTGCTCGACCGGCTGCCGAAGCAGCTCTCCGGGGGGCAGCGGCAGCGCGTCGCCATCGGCCGCGCGATCGTCCGCCAGCCGAAGGTCTTCCTCTTCGACGAGCCGCTCTCGAACCTCGACGCGAAGCTCCGCGTCGCGACGCGCCGCGAGATCTCGCGCCTGCAGCGGCGGCTCGGCGTCACCTCGATCTACGTCACGCACGACCAGACCGAGGCGATGACGATGGGCGACCGCATCGTCGTCATGAACGCGGGGAAGGTGCAGCAGATCGACACCCCCATCGCGCTCTACGAGCGGCCGAAGAACCTCTTCGTCGCGACCTTCATCGGCAGCCCGCCGATGAACGTGATGCGCGGCACGCTCGAGCGGGTCGGCGACGGGCTCGAGTTCCGGGGCGCGGGGATCGCTCTTCCCCTCGACGGCGAGCGCTCGCGCGCCCTCGCGGCGCATGCGGGGAAGCCCGTCGTCGCCGGCGTGCGGCCGGAGCACGTCCATGCGGCCGCGCCCCCGTCATCGGCGCGCGCGGTGAGCGGCTTCACGGTGGACGTCGTCGAGCCGCTGGGGAACGAGACCCTGCTTCATGCGCGTGGGAACGGGCAGGACCTGACCGCATCGCTGAGCCCGCAGTCGCTCCCCGAGCCGGGCCAGCCGGTGCCGCTGGCGAT
>DATAIN010000645.1:0-3248 GCA_036262635.1 Gemmatimonadaceae bacterium
CGTTGGTGGAGTAGATGAAGTTCTGGAAGCCGTGCGCGCCGATGTTGAAGTTGGTGCAGCAGCGGCCCTGCGCGTTCGTGCCGAAGTTCGCCCAGTTGAGCGCCATCAGGTCATAGGCGTGGACGTAGGCGAAGGTCGCCGTCGTCGCGAACTGCCCGATGAGCTGGCGGACGCCGATGTTGCTCTGCTGCGACTTCGGGATCTTCGCCTCGTTGTCGATGAACCACGCTTCCGGGAGTCCGGCCCGGCGCGCGACGGGATCGAGCACCGCGCGATTCGCCGTGAAGTACGCGTCGTTCCAGGCGACCTGGCCCGTCACCGGCGCCACGCCGCGCGGCGCGAACTGGATGGTGTAGGAAGGGTGGGCCAGCTTCTGGTACTCGTCCACCGCGTACAGGTCAAAGGGGATGCGGTCGTAGTACAGTCCCCAGCCGCCGAAGATCGTCGTGCGGCTGTTCTCGTCGATCGCGTAGGAGAAGCCGACCCGCGGCTGGAAGGCGCCGTAGAACGGCTTCCGCTCCGAGCCCGTGCTGATGTAGCGGTTGAGGTCGAGCGGATTCGGGAGCTGGCTGTTGTACCGCCGCAGCGTGTCCACGACGTTCCGCGGAGTCACGTAGTTGCGGTTCAGCATGTACGACTCGTAGTCCCAGCGGACGCCGAGGTTGAGCGTCAGGCGCGGCATCGGGGTCCAGTCGTCCTGCGCGTAGACGCCGACCTGCCGGTTGTTCGCGTTGAAGTTCGGATCGCCCGACTGGTAGTTCACGGCGAACGGGGTGTTGTAGTTGTACGTCTGGTTCCCGTTCCCCGTGTTCGCCGTCGCCGCGTAGAAGAACTCCGGCGTGCTCCCGTTGTCCTTCACGATGTCGTACTTCACGAAGTCGAGGCTGACTCCCGTCTTGAAGACGTGGTCGCCCATCGCGGTGAAGCCCGAATAGGTGAAGTCGTCGCGCAGCCCGAGCCGCTTCTGCGTGAAGTCCTGGGTGCTCGAGTTGCTGCCGATGATCGCCTCGCCGCCGGTGTAGAAGAAGTGGCGGATCGGCGTGCCCGGCTGGTTGGGCGACGGGTTCCGGGTGAAGTCGGAGTAATCGACCTTCGCCTCGTTGAGCACCGCGCCCTTGAAGAAGTTGTACTTCGCCTGACCGATCGTGACGTCCTGGCGGAAGTTCACCGCGCGCACGAAGGGGTTGTTCCCCCCGAAGTCGCGGACGTCGGTCTCATGGCGGCGGCTGAAGCTGATCTCGCCCGACGACACGTCGTTGAAGGCGTTGTCGAGCTTCCCGAACCAGAGGCTCTCGCGGAAGGGCGAGGTGAAGTTGCCGTTGTAGCGGGTGACGTTCACCGTGTCGAGCGCGGTGAAGCTGACCTGGGGCGCCGCGATGCTGACGCGGCTCGCGCGATCCTGATAGTTGCCCTCGTACGACCCGAAGAAGTGCATCTTGTCCTTGATGATCGGGCCGCCGACGCTGAACGCGCTGAGGGTGCGGCGGTACTCGGGGCGCAGGAAGGTGGACTTCCTCCCCGTCGCGCGCGCGATGCTGTCCGCGCGGTGCTTGTCGCGGCGCTGGAAGCTGTCGAGCTGCACGAGCCCCGCGGTCTGGATGCCGAAGAGCACGTTCCCGCTCCACACGTTCCCGCCCGACTTCGTCTGCGCGGTGATGATCGCGCTCGACGCCTTCTGGTACTCGGCCTTGAAGTTCTGGCTGATGACGCGGTACTCCTGGATCGCGCTGCGCGGGAAGGGATTCCCACGGCTCGCGTCCTGGCCCGCGACGCCACCCGCGGTGAGGTCGTTCTTCAGGCTCGTCCCGTCGATGAAGAGGTTCACCGAGTTGGGACCCTGACCGCCGGCGGAGAAGGTGCGGAACTGTCCGTTGACGCGATCCTCCGTCACCGTCACCCCCGGCGCGAGCGCGGCGAGGTCGAGGAAGTTGCGGCTCGGCGTCGGCAGCTTCTCGATCTGCTGCGGCGTGACGTTGGTCGCGACCTCGGAGGTGCGCGTCTCCTTCACCGGCGCCGCGGTCACCGCGACGGTCGCCAGCGTCGTCGCCTGCGAGGCGAGGGAGAAGTTCTGGATCTGCGTCGCGCCGATCTGCACCACGACGCGGCGCGTCACCGGCGAGTAGCCGATGCGGCGCACCGTCATGTCGTACTCGCCCGGCGTGAGGCCGGCGAGGACGTAGGTGCCGTCGTCGCGGCTTTCCGTCCCGCGCGGCACTCCGCTCTGGACGTTGCGCGCCGCGATCTGGACCGTGTTGAGGGGCGCTCCGCCCTCGCCGGTCACGACGCCGCGCACCGTGCCCGTCGTGTTCTGCGCGCCGGCCACGTTGCCGGCTCCGGCCAGCCCGAGCAGCGTCGCGACGAGCGCGGCGCCCCCGAGCCAGCGATTCAACGGATTCCTTCGCATGTACGTGCCTCCATCGATGTGAACGTTCCCGCCTGACGAGAGTCTCTTCATTCGCTTCACTGCTTCGCGCCACAGGAGGGGCGCACCACCAGCTCCGTCGCGAAGGTCTCGCGGACCCGCGCATGCTCGTTCTTGTGCCCGACCGCGTGCAGCAGCGTCGCCACCGCGCGCGCGCCGAGCTGCGCGATGTCCACCCGCACCGTGGTGAGCGGCGGGTGCACGTAGCGCGCGATCGGGATGTCGTCGAAGCCGACGACGGCGACGTCTTCCGGCACGCGCGCGCCGGTCTCGCGCAGACCGCCGATCGCACCGATCGCCATCGAGTCGTTCCCCGCGAACAGCGCATCGGGACGCGGCGTCATCGCGAGCAGGGTCTTCGCCGCGCGGTAGCCCGAGTACTCCTGGAAGTCGCCCTCGAGCTCGAGGGTGCGATCGGCGACGACGCCGGCCGACTCCAGCGCCGCGCGATAGCCGCGCAGCCGCTCCTCGCCGTCCGCGTTCCCCTTCGGGCCACAGATGAAGGCGATGCGCCGCCTGCCTGACGCGAGGAGATGCCGCGTCATCGCGAAAGCGCCCCCGTAGTTGTCGATGTCGAGCGTATCGACCCCCGCGACCTCCGCCGAGCAGTTGAGGAGCACGATCGGCACGCTCCGCGGCAGCCCGGCGACCAGCGTCTCGGCGTGCGAGACGGGGGACATGATGGCGACGCCGTCGACGCGCCCGCGCATCGTGGCCAGCGCGGCCTGGATCTCCGCGGGGGAGTTGTGCGAGCTGGAGACGAGGACGTGATAGCCCTGCGCCTGCGCCGTCTGGTCGATCCCGCGAATGACCTCGGAGAAGAACT
>DATAIN010000646.1:0-1557 GCA_036262635.1 Gemmatimonadaceae bacterium
ATGTAGGCTTTCGCCTCGCGGCCGCGCGGGGTGCCGTCGCGGACCGCGGCGCGCAGCACGTCACCGGTCGCGATCTGCGGCACGCCGAGCTTCGCCGAGAGCC
Source organism: Gemmatimonadaceae bacterium (assembly GCA_036262635.1). Lineage (GTDB taxonomy): Bacteria > Gemmatimonadota > Gemmatimonadetes > Gemmatimonadales > Gemmatimonadaceae > JABFXC01. The sequence continues at coordinate 104 of DATAIN010000646.1, forward strand.
GCTGCGCCTGCGTACCCTTCCCCGCGCCGGGGGGACCAAGGAGAACGATGTCCATGTCGGAAAAAAACTGGGCGCGACGTCCGGCCCTTCGCAAGCGGAGCGTCGTTCGCTCCGCCCGCGCGCCTCGCGTCGCGCCCGTTCAGGGTGATGTGAGCGGCTAGAAGCTGCCGCCCGTCGCCTGCCGGCCGCGGAACCGGACGCGCCCCTTCTTCATGAAGCCGTCGTACTTCCGCAGCAGCAGATGCTGGTTCACCTGCGCCAGCGTGTCGAGCGCGACGCCGACCACGATGAGCAGCGAGGTGCCGCCGAACGCGAACGGGATGCTGAACGCATCGGCGAGCGCGATCGGGAGCAGCGCGATCAGCGTCAGGAAGATCGCCCCCGGCAGCGTGATCCGCGACAGCACCGTGTCCACGTACTCCGCCGTCCGCGCGCCCGGCTTCACGCCGGGGATGAACCCGCCCTGCTTCTTCAGGTTCTCCGCGATGTCGACCGGGTTGAAGATGATCGACGTGTAGAAGTACGTGAAGAAGAGGATCAGGAACGCCGAGAGGAAGAAGTACGGGATCGTGCCCGGCGCGAACAGGTCCGCGAAGGCACGGGCCCGGTCGCTGTTCGTGAACTGGGCGATCGCGCCCGGCACGACGATCACCGACTGCGCGAACACGATCGGCATCACGCCGCTCGAGTTGAGGCGGAGCGGGATGAAGCTCCGCGAGGCCTCGCGCTGCCGCCCCTTCGCCATCGTGCGCTGCGGGATCTGGATGGCGATCCGGCGGGCGGCCATCGTCACGAGGACGACGCCGGCGACGACGGCGACCATGATCACCAGCAGGACGAGGAGGCTGAACGCGCCGAGCGCGCCCGTGCTGACGAAGCGGAAGGTCTGGAAGATCCCGCCCCAGATCCGCTCGACGATGGAGAAGAAGATGAGCAGCGAGGCGCCGTTGCCGAGGCCGCGCTCGGTGATCATCTCGCCCAGCCACATGACGAAGAGCGCGCCGGTGGTGAGCACGAACACCATCTGCAGCTTGAAGCCTAACGTCGGCGCCGCCGTCGCCCCGGGGAGGGACTCGACGAAGATCGCGAAGCCCCACGCCTGGATCGCCGCGAGGGCGACGGTCAGGAGCCGGGTCCACTGGTTGATCTTCTTTCTCCCCTCCTCGTCCTTCTGCATCTTGTCGACCTGCGGGACCACCGCGGCCGCGATCTGCAGGAAGATGCTCGACGAGATGTACGGCATGATGCCGAGCGCGAACACCGTCGCGCGCGAGAGCCCGCCGCCGACGAACAGGTCGTAGAGCCCGAGCAGACCGGCGCCGCCCCCCTTCTGCTGCGCGAAGTAGTCCGTCAGGGCGAGCACATCGATCCCGGGGGCGGTGATGTGCGCGCCGATGCGGTAGACCAGCAGGCAGAGGAAGGTGAACGTGATCTTCTCCCAGAGCTCGGGAGTC
>DATAIN010000647.1:0-3674 GCA_036262635.1 Gemmatimonadaceae bacterium
GAGACGAGCGGTCCGACGGTTTGCCGCGGACAGTCCGGCCAGAGCGAGGAAGGGTTCACCATGGTGCAGCGCGTTCCGCCGCCCGTCGCGCGGCGCGACCCCGCCGACCGGTGGATGCCCGCGCTGAAGCAGGTCTACCCGAAGCTCGACGACGTCTTCGTCTCCCCCGCCGGCGATCTGGTGGTCGCGCGGGTCGGACAGCGGCTCTCGGCACACCACCCGATGAACGGCGCGCTCGGCGACTCCGTGCTCGAGGTCGAGCTCCGTCCGGGCGCCCTCGTCGTGATGGCCGAGTGGGCCACGGGTGCGCACGTGGAGCGGTGGACGCGGGAGCTGTCGGCGGTGAAGGAGCGCTGGTAGCCGGCGCCCGGGTCAGGCTGGTCGCGTCGCCGGCACGCGGAGGAGCGACGCCGCGCGCGCCCAGTACTCCGGCTCCGTCAGGCCTAACGCGCGCTTGATGGCGACGTCGCGGCGGATCATGTTCCGGTCGCGCAGCAGCGACGCGGCCCCGCGCCAGCCGTGGTGGCGTGGCATCGGCACCGGCGGGATGGGCCAGTCGCTCCCGTGGACCAGCTTCGCGCGCACCTCGGCGTCGTCGAGGATGCTGTCGTACGCGTAGGCGCGCGTCGGGAGGTTGAGCGCGGAGGTGTCGCCATAGAAGCGCTCGTGCTCCTTCGCCATCCGCACGAAGGTCTTCACGAAGCAGGTCTCGCCCGGCGCCGAGCGCGTGCCGCAGTGCGCGGCGATCACCGTGACACCGCGCTCGAGGGCGGGGCGGAGCAGGGCGGGATCGGCGACGGTGGTGTCGATGTTGGGCAGCGTCTTCTCCCCGCCGGTGTGGGCGAGGAGCGGAATGCCGAAGTGCGCGAGAGCCTCGTAGAGGGGAAAGCAGCGCCGATCGGCGGGGTTCATCCCCTGCGTGATCGGCAGCCACTTGAGGAGCACCGCGCCCGCCTTCGCGCACCGTTCGAGCTCGGCGACGGCATCGCGTCGGTACGGGTGGACGGATGCACCGAAGAGCATCTTCGGCTCGCGTCGCGTGAGCTCGATGACGTAGTCGTTCTCGACGTGGAGGTGCGTGCGCGCCTCGTCGAGCCGGCCGTCGTCGCCGTACACGGCGTCGAAGGCGAGGATCACCGCCGCGTCGACCTCCGTCGCGCCGGCGAGCTCCGCCGCGAGCGACGCGACCAGCGCCCGCTCGGTGGCCTCGTCGGCCCCCTTCATCCCGAGCCGCCAGCGCAGATAGCGAAATGACGGGCGACCGAGCAGCGTGTGCGAGGTGCGCCCGTTGGCGGGCTGGAAGGCGTTCACATGGACGTGACAATCGACGAGCATCGCGGCTCCGGGAGGGGTCGGACGAATTCTGGGGGGCGCCTGGCGCGCGGGCGATCCGCCATCTGACGTAGGACCTCGCCCGATCGTCTCCGGTAACGACGGTCACAGCCCCATCGCGCCTTGTACCGGCCCCCGCGCCCGGCAATCTTTCCCTCGTGAGCACATTCGCCCATCCCGACTTCAGCGCCGAGAAGTTCTCGCGCGCGCCGGACGCCCGCTTCGTCCCCGCCCCCGCCGACGGAGTCCTCCCCGAGGACTTCTTCTCGACGACGAACCTCCCGACGTACGTGAAGGTGAAGGGGAAGTGGCAGATGCCGCGCGAGCCGCGGATGGACTCGGCGCTCGTGCTCGACCGTGACGGGGTGCTCTGGATCCGCGAGGGGCGCCGGCTGCGGAAGGGCGACCTGGTCGCGGTCGGCCACGACGAGGATGGGAGCGCGGGGATCTACGTGCACGCCTCGGCCTTCCTCGGCGACGCCGCGGATGGCGAGTTCAAGTTCATGACGAGCGAGGTCTCGCGCGAGAAGCCGATCGACTACGCGCTGATGGCGCGCATCCTCGTCGAGGAGCGGGAGCGCGGCGGCTACCCGGTCTGGGTCGCGGGGCCGGCGCTGGTCCACTCGCGGGCGCGCAACGACATGGCCTGGTTCATCGAGAACGGCTTCGTCGGCTGCATGCTCGCCGGGAACGCGGTCGCGGTGCACGACATCGAGGCGTCGATCTTCCGCACGACGTTAGGCATGACCGCGACCGGCGAGGCGACGAGCGGGGGCCACGGCCTGCACATGCGCGCGATCAACAAGGTGCGCGCCGCCGGCTCGATCGCGAAGGCGGTGGAGCAGGGGATCATCACCGACGGGATCATGTACGCGCTGGTGAAGCACGACGTCCCCTTCGTGCTCACGGGGTCGATCCGCGACGACGGTCCGCTCCCCGACGTCATCACCGACGCCCTCGCCGCGCAGGACGCGATGCGCGTCCACACGATGCAGGCGACGATGGCGATCCTCATCGCGACGGCGCTGCACGCGATCGCGACGGGCAACATGCTCCCCGCGTTCGTCACCGAGAAGGATGGCAGCCTGCGCGAGCTGGCGACGATCTGCGTCGACTCCTCGGAGTTCGTGGTCAGCAAGCTGAAGGACCGCGGCACGCACCAGGCGTTCGGCGTGGTGACCAACGCGCAGGACTTCATGCACATCCTGCGGCTCTACGTGGAGCGCGAGCTCGGCACGCGCGGCGTGACGTCACCGCACCGCGCCGCCGCGGCGGTTCGTTGAGCGCACAGCACGCGACCTTCCCGGCGAACAGCGCGCCGGGGGAAGCGCGCTCCCGCTTCCTGCGCGAGATCGCGGCGAAGATCCCGCCCGAGCGGGTGAGCGAGCTGCACCTCTTCCCGCCGATGCGCCAGGGCGGCATCGAGACGGGCGTCGCGGTCGTCGCGGTCCTCGGCGAGGGCGAGTCGCCGAAGCACGTCGTCTACACGGCGACCTACCGGCTCGTGCTGAAGGGCGCGGACCGGGGAAAGTGGGAGTCCAGCCTGAACGCGGAAGCCGACGCGCCGCTCCTGACCGTGGACGCGGTGGTCCGGGGAGTCCTCCGCCGCTCCGGGGATGAGGGAGAGCCGGAGCGACTCACTGCCGAGGACCTGATCCCGTTCGGACCTGAAGTCGAACGGTGAGAACTGCGGAACGGCGACGGCGGGGGAACGGCGGGCTCGCGGCTCGGGGCTGTTGGCTTTGGTAATCACAGAGAACCGCAAGCGAGGACCACGGAGCACACGGAGGGTGCCGTGCGGCGATCGAGCTCCGTGTACCAGAGCCGGAACTGATTGGGGGGCACGCCACGGGAGATCATCTCACCCGGCGTGCCCCCTTTTGTTCATCCCCGCTCCTGGGAGAGGAGCCTTCACCGCTTGCCCCGAACAACACCCACATGCCCGTTGCGCGAGGCGTCTCCCCGCTGAGGACACGTCCGTGCCCTCCGTGGTCCTCGCCTGCCGTTCTCTGTGATTACCAAGCCAACAGAGCCGAGCCACCAGCCTCCGCGCCCTCCGCGTCGATCAGCCACCAGCCCGCAGTTCGACCCGCAGTCGCAGTGCCGCAGTCCCTCACCGCCCCACGACGTCCCTCCTCCTCTCCACTCCATCCGGCCGGCGGTTCCTCGGGAGCGCGTACTTCGAGAGGATCAATCGGTGCAGGTCGCGCGCGTCCTCGATCGTCGCGTTCGCGAGGTCGAGGCGAGGTGGCGTGATCAGGAACGGGCGCACCTGGTCTCCGCCCGCCGAGCCGTGGGCCCCGATCTGGTCGTCGAAGGAGATGATCTCGTAGCCGTCGTAG
>DATAIN010000648.1:0-11206 GCA_036262635.1 Gemmatimonadaceae bacterium
ACGGAGGACACCGAGGGCTCCTCGGCGGCGAGAGGGCGTCGCGCTACGAGCATGGTGGCTGCGGTTTTGGGGCAAGCGGTGAAGGCTCCTCGCGCCACCTGCCCCGATGAACAGCGGGGGCAAGCGTGGAGAGATCATCGCGCCAGGCGTGCCCCGCCGTACATGCGGGCTCGTGGCGCGATGCACCGTCACCGCTTGCCCCAAAACAAGAGCCGGCATGCTCGTCGCGCATGGCGCCCTCCCCGCCGAGGAGCCCTCGGTGTCCTCCGTGGTCCTCTCTTGCCGTTCTCTGTGACTACAAAGGCAACAGGCCCCCGGCGCACCGGGCCCCCTCCGTGTCCTCCACCATTGCGGAAATCCGGGCTTCCGAACACTGTTCGGCAGTGAGAGCGCGTACCCTCGCCTTCGTGTTGCTCGCCGTCCTCGGCGCGGCCGTCTTCGTTCGCCTCGGGGTGTGGCAGGTGAGCCGATTGCACGAGCGGCAGGCGCGGAACGCCACCATTCGGGCGCGGCTCCTCGCCCCGGCCGCGTCGATCGATTCGCTCGCTGGCCCGCCGGACTCGCTGCGCTACCGGCGGGCTCGGATCGCGGGACGCCCCGATTACGACGCCGAGGCGCTGCTCGTCCAGCGGACGCACGACGGGAGTCCAGGGGTCTTTCTCCTCACGCCGGTGCACACCACGGCGGGGGACTCCGCGACGCTGGTCGTTCGCGGATGGGTATATGCGCCGGACGGGCTGACCATCGATCGGTCGCGCTGGCGTGAGGGGGACAGCCTAACGGTCGAGGGGTATCTCGACGAGCTCCCCGCGGCCGGCGCGAACGTGGCGGTCACGGGACACCCGGAGGCGTTCCGCCGGCTCGATCGTGACGCGCTCGCGCGTCGCGCCGGGGTGCCGCTGCGGAAGATGTACCTGTGGGCCACCGGCCCCGCGCCGGTGAGAACGGGAGCGGAGGGTGCGGCACGCTTTACGCTCCCCGAGCTCGATGACGGACCGCATCGCAGCTACGCGATCCAGTGGTTCGCCTTCGCGGTGATCGCGCTCGTTGGAGCGGGGATCATCGTTCGGAACGACCGCCGCACGGGGCGGGAAGGGGAGCGCGAGGGCGGCAGCACGCCGGCACGCTCCTGACGTCAATCTTTCGGAGGATCTGATGGCCGAGCAGAGCAAGGCGCTAGCATCGGAAACCGAAGCGCGCGATGTCGCCGAGTCGGCGCGCGAGAGCGAGTGGGAGCACCCGAGCTTCGTTCGGGAGCTCTTCCTGGGGCGGTTCAGGCTCGACCTGATCGACCCTCACCCGCCGGTGCGCAACGCGGAAGAAGAAGCGCGCGCGAAGCCCTTCATCGACCGCCTCCACGCCTTCCTCCAGCGCGTGGACTCGGAGGAGATCGACCGCACTGGCGAGATTCCCGAGCCCCTCGTCCAGGAGCTGCGCGAGATGGGCGCCTTCGGCATCAAGATCCCGAAGGAATACGGCGGGCTGGGGCTCTCGCAGATGAGCTACGTCCGGGCGATGCAGCTCGTCACCTCGAAGGACGGCTCCCTCACCGCGCTGCTCTCGGCGCACCAGTCGATCGGACTGCCCCAGCCGCTGAAGCTCTTCGGCACCGAGGAGCAGAAGAAGAAGTACTTCCCGCGCCTGGCGAAGGGCGCGATCAGCGCGTTCGCGCTCACCGAGGTCGACGCCGGCAGCGATCCGGCGAACATGCACACCTCGGCGACGCTGAGCCCCGACGGGAAGCACTGGATCATCAACGGCGAGAAGCTCTGGTGCACCAACGGCACGCGCGCCGAGCTGTTCGTCGTGATGGCGCGGACGCCCGACGTCGAGGTGAACGGAAAGAAGAAGAAGCAGATCACCGCGTTCATCGTCGAAGCGAACATGCCGGGCGTGTCGGTCAAGCACCGCTGCCGCTTCATGGGGCTGAAGGCGATCGAGAACGGCGTGATCAGCTTCGAGAACGTGAAGGTCCCCGTCGAGAACGTGCTCTGGGGAGTGGGAAAGGGGCTGAAGCTCGCGCTCATCACGCTCAACACCGGCCGCCTCACGCTCCCCGCGAGCTGCGCGGGTGTCGGCAAGGCGATGCTCCAGGTGATGCGTAGCTGGGGGAACGAGCGCGTGCAGTGGGGACAGCCGATCGGGCGGCACGAGGCGATCGCGCGGAAGATCGCGCGCTGCGCCGCCGACACCTTCGCGATGGAGTCCGTCGGCGAGCTCGCCTGCGCACTCTACGAGAAGGGCGGCTACGACATCCGCCTCGAGGCGGCGATCGCGAAGATGTACAACACGGAGCTCGGCTGGCGGATCGTCGACGACACGCTCCAGGTACGTGGCGGCCGCGGCTACGAGACCGCGGCGTCGCTCGAGGCGCGCGGCGAGCTGCCGATTCCGATCGAGCGGGCGATGCGCGACTTCCGCATCAACCTGATCTTCGAGGGATCGTCGGAGATCATGCGGCTCTTCATCGCGCGCGAGGCCGTCGACCATCACTTCAAGACCGCGTTCGCGCTCGTCGCTCCCGACTCGTCGATGGGCGAGCGCGCCGCGGCGGCGGGACGCGCGGCGAAGTTCTATCCCGCATGGTACGCGGCGCGCTGGATCGGCAAGGGACAGGTCCCGCTCAGCTACTCGAGCCACGGCAAGCTCGCCAGGCATCTGCGCTTCATCGAGCGCAACACGCGCCACCTCGGGCGCTCGATCTTCCACGCGATGGTGCGCTTCGGCCCGAAGCTCGAGCGTCGCCAGCTCGTCCTCTTCCGCGCGGTGGACATCGGGGCCGAGCTCTTCGCGATGAGCGCCGCGTGCGTGCGCGCGCGGATGCTGGCGAAGGAAGGACAGAAGGAGGCGATCGAGCTCGCCGACTACTTCTGCCGCGAGGCACGCGTCCGCATCGAGCAGCACTTCCGCGAGCTGTACGGCGCGAACGACAAGGCGATGTACGACGTCGCGAAGCAGGTGCTCAAGGGCGAGCACTCGTGGATCGAGCGCGGCATCGTCGGCTTCCTCGGCGGGGTGAGTCGGGCGCCCGAGGGGAACGCCCCGCCGGAACACGAACGGCGGCCATTAGCCATGAGCCGTTAGCGTCGAGCGATTGCGGTAGAACCGCGTCGCGGGGAAAGACGACGGCGGCCGGAGGGATTTCCCTCCGGCCGCCGTCTCTTTACGCTAATGGCTAATGGCTAACGGCGGGTTGTCGGCCTAACGGCCGGCCGCCGCGCTCGCCGGGCTCTCCACCTCGGCGCTGGCCATCGCGCCGACCGTCGTCAGCATTACCCCGAACACGCCGTGCAGCGCGATGTCGTTGCCGCCGATCGGGATGAAGCCGAAGGTGTCCGGGAAGACGAAGCCGAGTGCCGCGAGCACCAGGTACGCCGCGCCCGAGAAGAAGCAGTAGCGACGCGCGCCGTTCACCGACCGGGCGCCGAGCAGTCCCCATGCCCCGAACGCGAGATGGAGGGCGTTGTGGATCGCGTTCACCGGAAAGAGCCCGACCAGCCGCGGCGCGGTCTCCATATGGGCGTCCATCGACATTCCGCCGATGGCGAAACCGAAGATGGCCGCGCCGACGAAGGCGAAGCCGAAGACTAGGGCGATCTTCTGGACGAAGCGCATGACGAGGCTCCAGGCTCGTGGAAACCGCCGGTGTGATCCAGCGCACGACTCGTCGTGCCTCGCGAGCTGCCGGCTACGAGATCGACTCCTCGAGCGGGCCCAGGGTCACGGTCGGACGACGAGGCGGGAGCTGGAGCAGCATCACCGCGAGCGCGATCGCGACCCCGCCAACGAGCGTTCCCGTACCGATCGGCTGGTCGAGCACCACGGCTCCGAGCAGCGCGGCCCAGAAAGGCTCGATCGTCGAGACGATTCCCGTCCGCACCGGGCCAAGGATCGAGAGCCCCCTCAGGAAGAGCACGAACGCGATCACCGTGCTCACCCCCGCGAGCAATGCGATCGCACCCCAGGCGAGCGGCGAGAACGAGAGCGACAGCCCGAGCGTCTGCCGCGCCGCCGGGGAGAGCTCGCCCGGCAGCAGCAGCGCGATGATACCCACCGCGAGAAAGGAGATCGCCGCGCCGATCGCCACGAACCCCGACGCCGAGCTCGCGGGGACTCCCGCGCTCAACTTCCCGATGAACGGGATGTAGAGCGCGTAGACGAGCGCCGCGAACAGCGTCAGCGCCACGCCGATCGGGTGCAGCGTGCTGGCGCTCGGCGCGCCGACCATGATGGTGATCCCCGCCAGCGAGAGCAGGAGCGCGGCGATCTTCGTCGCGTCCAGGCGCTCCGTTCCGCGCGCCGCCGCGATCACGGCGATCCATGACGGATACGTATAGAAGAGGAAGACCAGCGTCGCGACGGGGATCCAGCGCAGGGCGAGGAGGCTGGTGAAGCCGATGAGCGCCTGCGGCGGGCCGCCTAACGTGACGAGCCGCGTCGCGCGGCCGGGAACCGCGGTCACCCCGCGCCAGCCGCCTGCCACCGCGAACAGTCCGATGGCGCCGAGCGCGAAGCGGAGGGTGAGAATCGAGGCGAGGGGCGCGCCTCCGCGCTGGGCCAGCGTGACGAGGATCGCGATCGACCCGAAGCAGCACGCCGACAGCGCGATCATCGCCGTCGCCAACGGGGTCGAGCGCTTCACCGTGGCTCGCTCAGTGAAGGTCGAGGATCCGGATCGCGATCATGAAGTAGAGCACGATCCCCGCGACGTCGACGAGCGAGGCGACGAAGGGCGAGGACGCGATCGCCGGATCGAAGCCGAGCTTCGTGAAGATCAGCGGCAGCATCGCGCCGACGAGCGTTCCGATGAGGACGACGCCAAGCAGGGTCATTGCGATGACCAGCGCGACGCTCGTCCCGTTGCCCCACATCAGCGCGCGGCCGAAGCCGATCAGACCGAGGAAGGCGCCGAGCGCGAGCCCCTGGCCGAGCTCGCGCGAGAAGACGCGCAGCGTGTCGCGAAGCTCGACGTCGCCGACCGCGAGGGCGCGCGTGATCAGCGTCGCCGACTGCGAGCCGGAGTTGCCCCCGGAGCTGATGATGAGCGGGACGAAGAACATCAGCGCCGTCATCGACTCGAGCACGCTCGAGTAGTGCCGAAGCGCGACACCGGTGAACATCTCCTCGATGAAGAGGAGGATGAGCCAGCCGCCGCGCTTGCGCGCGAGGTTCCAGAAGCCCGTGGTGAAGTACGGCTCCTCGAGGGGCTGCACCGCGCCGAGCTTCTGGACGTCCTCCGTCTGCTCCTCGACGAGGGCGTCGATGACGTCGTCGACCGTGACGACGCCGATGATGCGCGAGCTCTCGTCCACCACCGGCACCGCGACGAGGTCATACTCCCGTGTCAGCTGCGCGACCTCGGCGCGGTCCGCGGTCGCGGGAACAGTGACGACTTCCTCCCAGGCGACGTCGGCGACCTTCGAACCTTCGGGCGCGGCGAGCAGCTCGCGGAGCGACATCACCCCCTGGACGCGCCCCTCGGCGTCCGTCGCGTAGATGGAATGCATCGCCTCCTGGCGTCCGCCACGCGCGATGACGCGCACCTGCGCCAGCGCGGCTTCCACGGTCATCGAGGCGGCGACGGAGACGAACTCCGTCGTCATGATGCCGCCCGCGCTCTCCGGATCGAAGGCGAGGAGCCGCTCGGTCTCGCGCCGGGCCTCGGCGGGGATCTCGGCGAGGACATCGGCGGCGTGCTCCTCTTCCAGCTCCTCGAGGACGTCCGCGCGATCGTCCGGCGTCATGTGCGTGACGAGCGACGCCGCCTGCGTCGCCGTCATCGCCTCGAGCACCTCGGCACGGAGCTCCTCCTCGAGATACTCGAGGACATCCGCCGCGCGCTCCTTCGGGAGCGCCGCGAGGAGGACCGCGATCATCTCGCGGGGGAGCGCCTCCGCGACGTCCGCGAGATCGGCGGGATGCATCTCCTCCGTTTCGGCGGCGACGCTACCCGGCGACTCCTCGAGCAGCACGAGGATGTCCGGCGCGAGCAATGCCGCGACGGGGCGCTCTTCCTTTCGCTGTGGTGGCGTCATCGGAGGCGTCGGATCGGAGCGTCCGTGGTCCCGCGGTCGAGAGTACTCGCGAGACGCGCCGCCGTGCCGTGCGTCACGGCCGGCTTGTCAAGAGCGATCGCGGGCGCGTCAAGTTAGGCTCGCGCGGCGTGGCGAACAAGCCGTGTGGGGCGTCTTTCAGAGGACGCGAAGCACTGCGTTCCTCTCACCTCAGCACCCCTTCATGCGAGTCTTCGTCACTGGCGCCGCGAGTCCGCTCGGCCGCGCCCTCGTCTCCGCACTGAAGCGCCGCGGAGATTACGTGATCGGCCTTGTTCGTCGCCGCGGCGGTCTGCAGCTCCTCAAGAACATCGGCGCCGAGGCCGTGCTCGGAGACGTTCGTCGCTCGGAGTCCCTCGCCCGGCAGATGGCGGGATGCGATGCCGTCTTCCATGTCGCGAGCTTCTTCGACTTCTGGGCGCGCGATGCCCGCACCTTCGACTCCGTGAACGTCGGCGGAACGAAGAACACCATCGCCGCGGCGGTCGTCGCGAAGGTGCCGCGCCTCATCCACGTCTCCAGCGCGCTCGCGATCGGCGAGCCGAAGGGAGAGACGGGGTACGAGTGGACTCGACATCGCGGCGAGACACGCAGCGAGTTCGAGCGCTCGAAGCTCGAGGCGGAGCGGATCGCGATGCGACTGCGCGGGAAGGGGATCGAGATCGTCGTCGTCGAGCCCTCGCTCGTTCTCGCGCCGTCCGACATGGGATGGATCGGCCGGGTGATGCGCCGCGCCGTGGGCGGTGGTCCGCGCTTCGCCACCGACGCGCCGATGTCCTGGGTGGTCGCCGAGGACGCGGCCCAGGGGATGATCGCGGCGCTGGACCGCGGGAAGAATGGCGAGCGCTACATCCTGAGCGGCGAGCGGATGTCGATGCGGCAGCTGATGGACCGCGTCGCGCAGCTCACCGGCCGACGGCCCGCGCGCAAGTGGACGTCGCGCCAGCTCGACACCGTCGCGAAGCTCTCCGAGATGATCGCGAGCACCTTCGGCAAGCGTCCGCTGCTTCCCCCGGAGGAGGCGCGCTTCCTCATGGAAGGCGTTCGCGTCGACGGTGCATGGGCGCGCGGCGAGCTCGGACTGAAGTACACGCCCATCGCTTCGGTGCTGCCGACGATGGTGCAGAGCTACCAGCGCGCGCTCGAGCGCTTCGCCAGCTAGCTCGCATCGTTTGCCCGAAGCCCGGCGCGCCAATGCGCGCCGGGCTTCGGGCTTTCGTGCGTCGCCCGAGCCCTTACCGATTCCTGACAACTGTCCGAAACGATCCTGCCAACCTTTCCGTACGACGGCCTGTCACATCTCGCGACCGTCGCCGCGAAGCTGCGCGTGACATCGTCCGTTCCACGACTCACCACTCCCTCCATGCGTCGCGCCCTCGCCACCAGCGCACTTCTTCTGCTGCCGGGCACTCTGCTCGCGCAGACGAACGTCGCGCTGAACACCGCGCTCAAGAGCGACTCCTCGCTCGGCTCGCGTCCCACGCTCGTCACCGCGACCAGCGCGACCGCCGTGCGCGCGACGAGTGCCGTCGTGCTGGATGGGCGCGGTGACGACGCGGTCTGGGCCGGCGCGCCGGAGATCGTCGGCTTCCGCGAGTTCGAGCCGAACGAGGACGCCGATCCGAAGTTCGCGACCTCGGCGCGCATCGCCTTCGACGACCGCAGTCTCTACGTCTTCATCCATGCCAGGGACCCGCATCCCGATTCGATCGTCGGCCGGCTGACGCGCCGCGATCAGGGGAGCCCCTCCGACTGGCTGATCGTCCTCATCGACTCGTACAACGATCACCGCACCGGCTTCGAGTTCCACGTCAATCCGGCCGGCGTGAAGCGCGACATGTCGATCGTCAACGACGGGGAGGAGGACACCTCGTGGGACGGCGTGTGGGACGTGCAGACGGCGATCGTCGCCGACGGGTGGACGGCGGAGTTCCGCATCCCCTTCAGCCAGCTCCGCTTCCCGCCTAACGGTTCGCCGACCTTCGGGATGATGGTCGGGCGCAAGGTCGGACGCACCAACGAGGGGATCGCCTGGCCCGCGCTGCGCAAGTCGAAGGGCGGCCTCGTCTCGCAGTTCGCGCAGGTGTCCGGCTTCGCCGGGCTCTCCAGCCCGCGGCGCCTCGAGGTGACCCCGTACATGGTCGCGAAGAGCGTCCCGCAGACCCAGGTGGACGCGAGCGGGTTCGGCCGCGCCTCGCTCGCCACCATGGGCGCCGACATCAAGTACGGCGTGACCTCGAACCTCACCCTCGATGCCACCATCAACCCCGACTTCGGCCAGGTCGAGGCGGATCCGTCGAACCTCAACCTCACCGCGTTCGAGACCTTCTATTCGGAGCGCCGCCCATTCTTCATGGAGGGCGCGGGCCTCTTCCGGTTCGACCTCAACTGCAACGACGGCAGCTGCAGCGGGCTGTTCTACTCGCGCCGCATCGGCCGCCGCCCGCAGCTGAACGGCGCGATCCAGGGAATCGACAACACCGCCAGCGTCAGCACCTCGACACCCATCCTCGGTGCGGCGAAGCTCACCGGGCGCACCGAGTCGGGACTGCAGATCGGCATCTTCGACGCGACCACCGAGGAGCGCCGCGCCTACGGCAACTCGATCGGATCGCTCGTCGCCGAGCCGCGCACCAACTACCTCGTTGGCCGCGTCGCGCAGGATTTCCGCAAGGGGAAGACGAGCATCGGCGTGATGGCGACGGCGACCAATCGTTCGCTCGATTCCTTCACCGAGCAGTACCTCGGCCGCTCGGCGTACGCCGGCGGCGTCGATGCGCGGCACCGTTTCCTCAAGGACAACTTCGAGATCGCCGCGTTCGCCGCGATGAGCCAGGTGCGCGGAACGCGCGACGCGATCTCGAGCCTCCAGCTCAGCTCACGGCACCAGTACGATCGGCCGGACGACAACCTCGCCTTCGACTCGACGCGCACCTCGCTCGGCGGCACGGCGAAGCAGATCTCGTTCAGCAAGCGCGGCGGCGGGATCTCGCGCTTCTTCTTCAGCTATCGCGAGCTGTCCCCGGGCTTCGAGGTGAACGACGTCGGTTATCTCTCGCGCGCCGACCAGAAGGCGCTCTCCGGCTGGACGGGACTGCAGTTCAACAAGCCGACGTCGTGGTACCGGATGGCGCGCCTGAACTTCAACGGCTGGTCCGGCTGGACCACCGAGGGGCTGCAGACCGATCTCGGCGGGAACGTCAATGCGCACGTGCAGTTCCCGTCGATGTGGTGGGTGCACGCGGGCATCAACGCGAACGGCTTCGTTCCCACCTACGACGACCGTCAGGCGCGCGGCGGGCCGGCGATCCGCAACTCACCCAACCAGAGCGGGTGGTTCGGGATCGAGGGCGACAACCGGAAGCGCGTCACCCCGGGGATCTTCCTCGTCGGCTTCCGCGCGGACGAAGGGAGCTCGCACGGCTTCTTCATCGATCCGAACGCGGACTTCCGGGTCTCGGACCGGCTGACCTTCTCGGCGGGACCGCACTACCAGCACGACATCATGGACAGCCAGTGGGCGGGGGTCTACACCGACACCACCGGCCAGCCGGCGTACACCTTCGCGCGGCTCGACCAGAAGACGCTGTCGATGACCGGCCGCATGGACTACACGGCGACGCCGCAGCTCACCATGCAGCTCTATCTCGCGCCGTACGTCACGGTGGGGTCGTACTCCAACCACCGGAAGCTGGAGCGCCCGCGCGCGGCGTCGTACGGGCAGCGCTACGCGCCGATCAACGTCACCGACATCGCCTCCGACGCGAACTTCAACTACCGCGCGCTCAACACCAACGCGGTGCTGCGCTGGGAGTACCGTCCGGGCTCGGCGATCTTCGTGGTCTGGCAGCAGGGTCGTGAGGACTACCTGTCCGGCGACCGCTACTCGCCCTTCCACGCGCGCCAGGATTACCGCGGACTGTTCGGCGCGCACCCGAACAACACGTTCCTGATCAAAGCGTCCTACTGGTTCGCCTTGTAGGGGGGTTCGCCAGGCGGGCGCTCAGAGGAGCGGCAGCGATCGCTGCCGCTCCTCGCTCGTTTCCAGGAGCTCGTAGCCGGCCAGCGCGATCGCCTCGCGCAGCGCGTCCACGGTGGCGCGGCCATCGTGCTCGAGCGTCGCCCGGCCGACGACGACCTCCGCGGTGGTGACGCCCGCGACGGCCGCGAGCGCGGTGTGCACCGCGCGGGCGCAGTGCACCGAGCGCATCCCGGCGATGCGGGCGACGACGACGAAACGGGGCATGGAGCAAAGTTATCCGCGGCCGCGACGTTGCGCCGCGACGGTGACGCGGGCGAACTTACCGCCTCACTCGAACCCGCCGACCATGCCCCGCGTCGCCTTCCTCGGCCTCGGCGCCATCGGTGCCCCGATGGCTCGCCACCTCGCTCGCAAGTTCGATCTCGCGGTCTGGAACCGCACCGCGTCGCGGGCGCACGCGTTCGCGTCCAACCACCATGGCGCGACCCACGCGCGCACTCCCGCCGACGCGGCGCGCGGCTGCGACATCGTCGTCACCTGCCTGCCGACGTCGCACGAAGTCGAGGCGCTGCTCGACGGCGCGAACGGTCTGATCGCCGGTCTCGAGAAGGGCGCGGTGCTCGTGGACTGCACCTCGGGGGATCCGGCGACCTCGCGGCGGATCGCGGCGCGGCTCGCCGACGCGGGGGTCGGCTTCATCGACGCGCCGGTGAGCGGGGGCGTGAGCGGCGCCGACAAGGGTGAGCTGACGGTAATGTGCGGGGGGAAGAAGGAGGATCTCGAGAAGGCGCGTCCCGTGCTCGAGGCGTTCGGCAAGAAGATCGTCCACTGCGGCGACGTCGGCGCGGGAGACGCGATCAAGGCGGTGAACAACGCGCTCCTCGCGGTGCACATCTGGGCGACGGCCGAGGGGCTCGCATCGCTCGCGAAGATGGGGGTGGATCCGAAGATCGCGCTCGAGGTGATCAACGCGTCGAGCGGGCGCTCGAACACCTCGATGAATCTCTTCCCCGAGCGGGTGATGAGCCGCGCCTTCCCGCGGACCTTCCGCCTCGCCCTGCTCGACAAGGACGTCGGCATCGCCGCGGCGGTCGCCCGCGAGCAGAAGGTCCCGGCGCCGGTGCTTCAACTCGTGTCCGACCTCTTCCGCGTCGCGCACAACGCGCTCGGC
>DATAIN010000649.1:0-3956 GCA_036262635.1 Gemmatimonadaceae bacterium
CGAGTACCTGCTCTATCAGACGCTCGTCGGCATCTGGCCGGTGGACGGGGCGCGTCGCGATGCAGTACCCGACGGCCGCACGCTCGAGGGTCTGCGCGCGCGCGTCGAGGAGTACATGCTCAAGGCGGTGAAGGAGGCGAAGCTCTTCACCAGCTGGACCGATCCGAACGAGGAGTACGAGGGCGCGCTGAAGGAGTTCATCTCGGGCCTCCTGCCGAACAAGGGGGGCGCACGCTCGGAGTTCCTGCGCGACGTCGCGCGCTTCGTCGCGGGGATCGACCGGCTCGGGCGATGGACCTCCCTGTCGCGGATCGCGCTGCACATGACCGCCCCGGGGACGCCAGACCTCTATCGCGGCGACGAGCTGTGGAACTTCACCCTCGTCGATCCGGACAACCGGCGGCCGGTGGATTTCGAGCGCCGTGACGCGCTGCTCGCGGAGATCGCGCGCCGCTACGAGGCGTCGGCCGAGTCGCGCGCGGCGCTGCTGCGCGAGCTCGTCGCCGCGCCGGAGGACGATCGCGCGAAGCTGCTGCTTACGTGGCGCGCGCTCCAGGCGCGCGCGTCGAACGCCGACCTGTTCGCGCGGGGAGGCTACGAGCCGCTCGAGGTGCGCGGCGAGCGAGCGCGGCACGTCGTCGCCTTCGCACGACGGCTCGATGGACGCGCATCGATCAGCATCGCGCCGCGTCTCACGGCCGAGCTCGGCGGCGCGGAGCGGGCACCGATCGGAGCGGGGGTCTGGGGCGATACGCGGGTCATACTCCCCGCCCGCATGTCGGAGGAGTGGCGCTGCGCGATCAGCGGGCATGGCGTGCGCGCGGTCGAAGGTCGCGATGGCGCGACTCTCGCGCTCGCTGGCGTACTGAACGAATTTCCAGTCGCGGTGTTGCAGCCTAGCGTCATGACGTCCGCGTCATGATGACTTCGCCTCGGCGGCAATCGTCCAGAACGGCAGATAGAGGCGGTGTGCTGGAAGCGGTCAGCGTCCGCGAAACGGCGAAGGCGGCGATGGCCGCAGTCGCTCACAGCCTTCAGCCTCCAGCCTCCGCCGCGGCCCTTGTCGCGCGCCTCTGATTCAGGATTCCTCGCAGCCCAAGATGAGCTCTTCGACTTCCACGATCGCGTACTTCTCGATGGAGATCGCCCTCGAGACCGCGGTGCCTACCTACAGCGGCGGGCTCGGCGTTCTCGCCGGCGACACCATCAGGTCGGCGGCCGACCTTGGCGCGCCGATGGTCGCGATCACGCTGCTCCATCGGAAGGGATACTTCGTCCAGCACCTCGATCCGTCCGGTCGGCAGACGGAGACGCCCGTCGACTGGCGCCCCGAGGAGAAGCTCGAGCCGATGCAGCCGCGCGTCACGGTCGAGATCGAGGGACGCACGGTCCACGTGCGCGCCTGGCAGTACACGGTGCGCGGAGTGAGCGGCGCGATCGTGCCCGTCTTCCTGCTCGACACCGCGCTCCCCGAGAACACCCCCGACGACCAGCGTCTCACCGACACCCTCTACGGCGGCGACGGCGACTACCGGCTGCGCCAGGAGATCGTCCTCGGCATCGGCGGCGTCGCGATGCTCCGCGCGTTAGGCTACGAGGGGGAGATGGTCCATCACCTCAACGAGGGGCATGCGTCGCTGGCGACGCTCGCGCTCCTCGAGCGGCAGCGCGAGGGACGGCAGTGGGAGCAGGAGGTGTCGGAAGCGGACGTCGCCGCGGTGCGGCGGCAGGTGGTCTTCACGACGCACACGCCGGTGCCGGCGGGGCACGACAAGTTCCCGATCGACATGGCGCGCCGGCTGCTCGGCGAGGGACGCGTCGAGCTGCTGCGACGGGCGCGGGCGCTCGACGGGGACTGGCTGCACACGACGGTGCTCGCCCTCCGCTTCGCACGCTACGTGAACGCGGTCGCGATGCGGCATCAGGAAGTGTCGCGCGAGATGTTCCCGCAGCACGAGATCGAGGCGATCACGAACGGCGTGCACGCGGTGACGTGGACTTCGCAGCCGTACCAGCAGCTCTTCGACAGGCACATCCCACGCTGG
Organism: Gemmatimonadaceae bacterium; assembly: GCA_036262635.1. GTDB lineage: Bacteria > Gemmatimonadota > Gemmatimonadetes > Gemmatimonadales > Gemmatimonadaceae > JABFXC01. Next base: position 2,046 of record DATAIN010000649.1, read on the forward strand.
CGGCAGAACAACCTGTATCTGCGCTACGCGGTGAAGATCCCGCTCGAGGACATCCGCGACGCGCACGCCGCGTCGAAGGCGACGCTGCTTGCCGAGGTGAAGCGCCGCACCGGCGTCGAGCTCGACCCGAAGGTGATGACGATCGGCTTCGCGCGCCGCTCGACGCCGTACAAGCGCGCGGACCTGATCTTCACTGACGTCGACCGGCTGCGGGAGATGACGCGCCGCGTCGGCCCGATGCAGATCGTCTACGCGGGGAAGGCGCATCCGCACGACGAGTTCGGGAAGCAGCTCATCCAGCGCATCTACGAGGCGAGCGCGAAGCTCGGCGACGCGCTCAAGGTCGTCTACCTCGAGAACTACGACATGACGCTCGGCGCGCTGCTGACGTCGGGCTCCGACGTCTGGCTCAACACGCCGCTGCGACCCCTCGAGGCGAGCGGCACGAGCGGGATGAAGGCGGCGATGAACGGCGTGCCGAGCTTCAGCACCCTCGACGGCTGGTGGATCGAGGGCTGCGTCGAAGGCGTCACCGGCTGGGCGATCGGCGAGGACCGCGCGCTCCCGCAGGATCCGTCGCACGACGTGATCGATCTCTATCGCAAGCTGGAGCAGGTCATCCTCCCGCTCTACTACGGGCTCCCCTACCGCTGGGCCGAGGTGTCGCGCAACGCGATCGCGCTGAACGGCAGCTTCTTCAACACCCAGCGCATGGTGGGCGAGTACCTGCTCAACGCGTACTTCCCGAACGGCACGATGGTGCGCCCGTTGGCGAAGGAGCCGGTAGCGTAAGCGCGGTGCTCGGCAACCAGGCAACGCGGATCGAGCGGCCTTTCCAACTACGCAACGCGGATCTGGCGGATCGGACGGCCTTTCCAACTACGCAACGCGGATCCAGCGGATCGGGCGGATCTGTCGGATCGCTCTCTGGGGCGGTGGGCTCCATGGCCACCCCCACATACAACGAGCCTGAATGCTATGTTGGGCACGCCTAGCGAGATCATCCCGACCGGCGTGCCCAAAAAAACCTCCGGGCTCGTGCACCGTTGCCGCGGCCGAGGAGCCAGGCCCTCGGTACAACCGATCCGACCAATCCGCTCGATCCGCCCGATCCGCGTTGCGTAGTTCACGACAGCCAATCCGCGTTGGGTAATTCGCCGAGCCTCAGCTCAGAGGCTTCGCGTAGATCTCGAGCCACGGCGACGCGCTTGCCGGCGTGAGGCGCAGGGTGCGCAGGAGCCGCAGCGCTCCCTTCACCGCTCTCTCCTCGATCCGAGCCCAGCGCTTGGTGTGCTCGTCGGCGACGGGGACGAGGGTGTCGCCTTCGACGTGGACGACCTTCAGTCCCGCGTCGCGCAGGAGACGGTGCAGGGAGCGGAGGGTGAAGCCGTAGCGGTAGGGGAAGGTGAGGAGGTTGTTGTGGGCGAGCACCGCGCGGGCGAGCGGCGCGACCGCGCCGTGCTCGGCGGCCTCGCGCCAGCGGGCGTAGGCCTCGCCGTTAGGCACGCGCACCGCGACGACGCCGTTGGGGGAGAGCATCGCCCGCGCGCGCTGGATGACGTGGCGCGGGTCGGGAAGCTGGTCGAGGCAGTTCCAGACCGCGATCGCGTCGAAGCGCCGCGTCGCCGGGACGTCGTCGATCGTTCCCACCGTCACGGTCAGCCCCTTCGACCGCGCGAAGCGTGACGCGCCCTCGTTGACGTCCACGCCCTCGAAGCGCCAGCCGACCCGCCGCGCGGCGTCGAGGAATGCGCCGACGTAGCTGCCCACCTCGAGCCCCGAACCCGCCGCGCCGGCGACGCGCGTCAGCCGGCGAGCCTGCGCGCGATAGGAGCGCCGCTGCGTCTCGAAGAGCGTCGCCAGCACGTCGTCGCCGACGCCGGCGTCCGCCTCGTAGATCTCGGCCAGCTC
>DATAIN010000650.1:0-4127 GCA_036262635.1 Gemmatimonadaceae bacterium
TCGACGTCACCCAGCCGATGGGCCACGACTACTGGCATCTGATGAACCTCGCCGGCCGCTATGCCTATGCTGGGCGCGAGTGGGTGGCGCGCAAGGTCGTCGAGCTGCTCGACGCGCGCGAGCTCGAGCTGGTGCACAACCATCACAACTTCGCGTGGCGCGAGACGCACGACGGCAGCGAGGTCATCGTCGTCCGCAAGGGCGCGACACCCGCCTTTCCCGGGCAGAAGGGATTCATCGGCGGGTCGATGGGTGACGACGCGGTGATCGTGCAGGGCGTGACCCCCCACCACGCGAGCGAGGAGCTGCGACGTACACAGCGCGACGCGCTCTTCTCGACGGTGCACGGGGCGGGGCGCGTCATGTCGCGGACGCAGGCGGCGGGGAAACGGAATCGCCGCACGGGAAAGGTCATCACCCCCGGCCGCCTGACTCCCGAGATGATGCAGCAGTGGATCGGCGAGAAGGGCGTCATCCTCCGCGGCGGTGGGCTCGACGAGAGCCCGCACGTCTACCGCCGGCTGCCCGACGTGCTGGCCGCGCAGGAGGGGACCGTCGAGATCCTCCATCGTCTGCGCCCGCTCGTCGTCGTCATGGCCGGTGCCGACGAAGTCGATCCCTACAAGGACTGAACGGCCGTCAGCGCACCGCCGGCGCCCGCGGCCGCAGCGCCAGGCCTAACGCGATCAGCGCGAACGCCAGCGCGGCGATCGACGTGATGAGCGGTCCACGCCCGCCGAGCGGCCGCGGGCCCTCCGCGGCGATCTCGGTGACCGACGCCGGCGTCTTGCTCCCCTCGGCGCCGGTCCATTCGACACGCTCGCCGTCGGCGTACGTCTGATAGATCGGCCAGACGATCCGCGCGCTCTCCTTCGGGTTCACCGCGATGAAGGGGAGCTCGATGAATCGCTGCGGCGGCAGCGTCCCCGTCCAGACCGCGCCGACGATCCGCTGCGCCGAGTCGAGCACCGGCTGCACCGTCCAGCCGGGAACGTCGGCGAAGGAGATCACGCGGAGCTCGCCCGGAAAGCGGATCTCGACGCGGGTGGTCGGCGAGCCCTTCTCGTTCGGAACTCTGATCATGTAGCGCTCGTACGCACCGGGCGCGGCGCTCTTCGGGTAGACGACGGCGTGCGCGCTGGCGCTCGCCGGAACCAGGAGGGCGGCGAGCGCCGCGAGGGTGACAGGCCGGATCACGGTTCGGGGGAGAATGTGGATGCCTAACGATGCGGCGGGGCGATCGTCGCGAGCAGCCCGCCGAGGATGCTGACGACCACCATCACCGCGATCTCGGCGCGCACCGAGCGCCGGAGCTGGCGGCGCGCGACCGTCGTTTCCATCCGCGGCACGATCCGCCGGTGATACGCGCCGAAGAACACGAGCACGACGAATCCCGCGCTCTTCAATAGCAGGACGCGCCCGTACGTCGACTGGAACAGCGAGCCCACCGACGGGAGGAAGAGTGCGCCCTGGAGAATCCCCGTCGCGACGACCGCCAGCACCGCCCCCAGAGCCAGCGACGATATCCGCCGCGCGCCCTCGACGTATCGCCCGCCGTGCCGGTCCGCGGTCACCAGCCAGATGAGCCCACCGAGCCACAGCGCCGCGGCGCCGAGGTGGATCGCCTTCGCCGGGATGGTCCACGCCGGGGACAGCGTCGCCGGATGCCCGCTTGCGCCGGTGATGAGCGTCGCGATCCCCGCGAACGCCGCGGCGAGCCCGGGCCGGCGCGCCAGGCCTAACGCCCAGAGCGCGAGCATCGCCAGCGCCACGCGTGCCACCTCGAGCGCGCCCGGAGTCGTTGCGGTCGCCGTCATCACCGCGTCGACGCCGGCCACACCATCGCCCGCGACGCTGATGCTCCAGGCGACCATGTAGCCGGCGAGCAGCAGCGTCGCCGTGACCCCGAGCCATGTTCCGACGCGCATCGGTCGCGGTCCCGACAACGGCAGCATCGCGATCAGCAGCGCGAGCCCGGCGAGCGCGAGCAGCGCCGTCACGGCCGCGCCGCGGAGCATGCGCGTGAGGCGGTCCGCCCGACTGTCCGCCGCGAAGCGCGACTTCGCGAGCGTATCCGACGCTGTCGTCGCGGCGAGCGCGCTGTCGCGACCGACGGAGGATGACACGCCTGCCGGCGGCTGTCCCTTGTCGGGCAGGACCGTGAAGTCGAGGCGGCCATTCACCCGATGGCCGTCCGCGGACACCGCGTGCCAACCCATCGCGTAGCGGCCGGGGGGCAGGACGCCCGGCCACGCGACGAGGGCGTGCACGTCGTGAGGGTCCGCGGTCGCGACGAGTGGTCGCACATCCCGCGGCGAGGCGAGAAATGTCAGCCCGCTCATCGACGCCTCGATCGGCTCGCTGAAGACGAGCCGGATCCGGATCGGCGAGCGGCGCAGCACGGCGCCGGCCGCCGGCTCCGAGGAGCGCAGACTGGCGTGCAGCGGCTCGGGCGCGCGTGCGAGGGTCGAGCGCGCCGAGAGCGAGGCCACGGTCGCGACGACCGCGAGCGCGACGATCCCGGACGATCCTCGCCGCCCCAGCCGCCGCAGCGAAGCGGTCAGCGAGCCCACCGCAGCCCGGCGTAGAACGCGCGGCGATCCGACGGCTCGAAGTACCTGCCGGTCGCGTTGTCGACCTGCACCGACTGCGACTGGATACGATCGCCCAGGTTGCGGATCGAGACGAAGGTGGCGATTCCGCTGTGCCGAGGGTTCCACTCCGCCCGTACCGATGCGTTCGACCAAGCCGCGTTCTTCACCGTGTTCTCGCTGTTGACGTAGTACGCGCTCGGCGCGAGCTCCACCGACGGCGCGATCGACAATCCCGACGGATGAAGATATGTCAGCTGCGCGCTCAGGTAGTGGCGCGGCGCGCCGGGAAGCTCCCGACCCTCGTATCGCGAATCGCGCACGCACCGATTGCGGGAGAGCGTATACGACAGGTGGGTCGACAGCTGGTCGCGCCCGGAACCACGCGCGAAGATCCCCGTCGCGAGCCGGCGTCCAGCGCCGAGCTCGAGACCGGTGTGCCTGCTGCGCGGCACGTTGCGGTACGTCGGCACCGTGAACGTCGCACCCGGGAAGGGAGGCACGTTGCGGTTCACGAGCTCGTCCCTCAGCTCGACGTCGTATGCCGCGATCTCCCATGCCGAAGTCGCGCCGCTCCGCCGCGCGCCGAGCTCGTACTGCCAAGCATCCTGGGCGCGGAGCGGCAGAAATCCACCGCGGTTCCCGAAGCTCGTCAGCTCGAGAAGGAGCGGCGGCTCGACGGTCCGGCTCGCGTTCGCGAAGAGTTGCGCCCCGCGGGCGAGCGAGTACAGCGCGCCGACGCGCGGGGTCAGCGGTGCGTACGCGCGACGGTCGGACTGGTCCCCGTTCGAGAGGAAGTAGTCGGCAACCCGCCGCGTCGAGCGGTCGTAGCGCGCGCCCGCCGTGACCGCCAGCCGCGGTGTCAGCGAGAGCGCGTCCTCCACGTACGCCGCCAGCGCGGTCACCCGATCGCGCTCGTCGCGTGTCATTGCGCCGTGCGTTCCTCTGACGTTCACGTACTGGCGATTCTGCATCGTCAGCCACGCCGGTTGCACGCCGATCGTCAGGCGATTGCCGAGCCGCGAGAGCGGAGCGGTGTTCTCGTAACGCAGCTCGGCGCCGAAATCATGGCTGACCTGGGCGATCACCTCGAAGATCGGGTGGTCGATGTCGCGGAACTGGAGATACGGACTGAGCTCGAGGCGCTGGCTCGCGCCGAGCTGCGCGCGGAGCTGCGTCCCGAGGTGATGGAGCTCGTAATCGCGCCCCCAGCGGTCCCTGACGTTCACGGGTTCCGCGGCGCGCGACCCGCTCTCGAGCGCCGCGCGGTCGACGGAGCCCGGAAGATGCTCCTTCACGTGGGCGAAGATGTAGAACGCCCGCGCGTCGAACGTCGGTGAGAAGCGATACCCCGCGTGGAGGTTCAGCCGGTCCCGCTGATTGTCCGACCACTCGCGGTATCCGTCGAGCGAGGTACGGGTGAAGCTCGCGTAGTAGTCGAAGGCTCCGGCGACGAGTCCCGACGACAGCTGTGCCTTGCGGTACCCATAGCTTCCCCCCTCGGCGAACAGCCCCACCGGCGAGGACGTGTACCCG
>DATAIN010000651.1:0-8495 GCA_036262635.1 Gemmatimonadaceae bacterium
CCGACGCTGCCCGACTGGTTGGAACAGGCAAGTCACGTCGCGTTTCGCCGACCGGCGGATATGTTCAAACCCTTCCTCGTGAGGCCACAATGCGCAAGCTTGCCGCCCTCGTCCTCCTCAGCGGCGCGGCCGCGACGCGGCCACTCATCGCCCAATCGGCGGCGACGAACCCAACGATCGGGGTGCCGGCGCCGCGCAACGTCCTCTCGATCGGGCACAGCTTCCGGTCGAGCCTCCAGGAGATCTTCGTCGGCTACGACCGCCGGGTCACCCGCCGCTTCACTCTTGGTCTCACGGCTGACGTCCACCCGAGCGAGGGGATCCCGCTGTACGAACGCACGCGGCCCACGGGGATCGACCGCGTCGAGCTGGTCGGGCGCTACTACCTCGTCGGGTCGGCGTTTCGTGGCCTTTCGCTCGGCGCGCAGGCCGGCGAGCAGCGCGTCTGGGACGATGCCAATCACCGGGAGCGCCACACGCGGCACACCAACGCGGTCACGCTGGACTACCAGTCGATGATCGGCAGCGGGCGCTGGAAATTCGCCTGGTCCACCGGCATCGTCGCTCGCAACTTCCTGCACAACTCGCCCGCGCCGAACGAGTGGGGATACAGCCAGATACTGGGGTTACGCTTCTCGCTCGGCGTGGCGCGCTGACCGTGTCGCGCGGCAGTGTGCGGTGGGCGCCGGGAACGCCGACGCCGGCATCAGCCTGGACGACCACTGGCTGCTCGGCGCGAAGAAGGTCTTCATCAACGCCGACGAGTTCAACGATCCGACGTTCACGCAGCCGACCGCGCGCCGCTCTTCGGCGATGCGGCGCTCGTCCCGCCCCACGGAGGTGTCCATGCGAGCCACGTTCTGTTCGCTCGCCGTCCTCGTCCTTGCATCGTCCGCGGCCGCCCAGACCACGGCGCCCGTCCGTCCCGCGAAGACGACGCTTTCGATTCAGCCGATCCGCGACCTTGGCAACGACGACGACCCCCGCGGGCCGCGGCTCGAGCTCGAGCGCGCGGTCACGCGACGACTGGCCGTGGTGCTCGGCACGCAGCTCACCGTGCGCAACTCGAGCTACCTGCTGCGCGAGCCGGTCTTCCGCCGGCTCGACCTCGGCGTTCGCTACTATCCGACTGGTATCGCGCTTCGCGGCCCCTTCCTCGGCGCGTACGGGGGATACGATCGCGTCATCAGGGGATACACCATCGATACGCATCGGCGCGTGCCTGTCGCGATCGCCGGCGCGACGGCGGGGTGGAACTTCCGCCTGGCCGGCCCGCTCGTGTTCGTCCCGAGCTTCTCGCTGGAGTACGGCCGCCCTGACGCGCTGGATGGTTCGCACCGCCGACCGGTGACGGCCGCGCCCCGGCTCGGCTTCGGGATCACGTTCGAGTAGCGGCGACAGAGGTGCCTGACGGAGCCGCGCCGAAACTTCCGGCGCGGCCTTTCGTCATATCTGGTAGATATGCTCGCCATTCTGATCGAGGGCACTCTGTTCGTCGCGGGTCTCGCGGCGTTGGGTGCCCTCCTCTCGTACCTGGTCTTCAAACACACGCCGGTGGGGGTCCGCCTGCGGCAGGCGGAGAACCGGAAGCGGATCGAGCGCGCCGCGGAGCTGCGGTGCCCGATCCACGGCGACCACGCACCCGAGGACATGGTGCGCCTGCCGAGTGGGATGCTGATCTGTCCGCAGTGCTTCCAGGAGATCGTCGATGACAAACCTGACGAGCCGATTCGATAACCCCGGTGGCGCCGGGCGCTTCCAGAAGTGGGTGGTGATCGGAGCGGTCGTGTTCGTGACGCTGTTCGTGCTCCCGCGGATGTTCACGTACGTCAATCCGGGGAACGTCGGCATCGTGATTCACCGCGCGGGCGGCGGCGTCGATCCGCAGGCGCTCGGCCCCGGCCTGCACCTCCGCAATCCGCTGACGACCGGGATCGAGGAGTATCCGGTCTTCATGCAGACGCTCGTGCTGGCCCGCGACCTCGGCGAAGGTTCCGCGCGCAACGAGGAGATCAACGTCAACAGCATCGAGGGGCAGCCGCTCTCCCTCGACGTGTCGATGTCGTTCGAGCTCGACCCGACGCGTGTGCCGCAGCTCTACCAGACCTTCCGGACCGACATCAACTCGATCCAGCACGGCTACGTGAAGCAGGCGATCCGTCAGGCGCTCCAGGAGGTCGTCGGGACGGAGGAGATCGCGGCGATCATCGGTCCCAAGAAGGCGGAAGCGGTGAGCAAGACGCAGACGCTGATCATGAACCGCCTGCGGCCGTTCGGGATCGAGGTGAAGCAGTTCACCATCAACGAGCTGCGCGCTCCGCCGGCGGTGATCGAGGCGATCAATCAGAAGAACGTCATGCAGCAGCAGGCGCTGACCGCGCAGAACGAGCTGCAGAAGAACTCCTTCAACGCGAAGGGCGACAGCATCAAGGCTTACGGCCGCGCCTCGGCGATCCTCACCGAAGCACAGGCCCAGGCCCAGGCGAACCGGCTGCTCGCGCAGAGCATCACGCCGACGCTCGTGCAGTACGAGATGGCGAAGCGCTGGGACGGAAAGATGCCGACGGTGTCGGGCAGCGCGATGCCGATGATCCAGCTGCCGACGGCGGCACGGCCCTGAGGAAGTGAGGTGAACGAAGAAGCGGCCGGCGAGAACCTCGCCGGCCGCTTCTCGTTCAGGCAGTCTGCGCGATGAGGTCCGCCACGATCTTCCCCGAGCTGATCACTCCCGGCAATCCCGCCCCTGGATGCGTGCCCGCGCCGGCGAAGTAGAGGTTCGGCACGTCCTCGCTCCGGTTGTGCGGCCGGAACCAGGCGGACTGCGCGAGCACCGGCTCGACGCCGAAGGCGCTGCCGAGGTGCGCGCCTAACGTGTCGCGGAAGTAGCGCGGGTCGACGACGCGCTCGGTGACGATCTCGCGCGCGAGCCCCGGCATGTAACGCTCCTCCAGCCGGCGCACGATCGCGTCCCGATACGGCCGTGCGGCCTGCGCCCAATCGGTCGGGGAGCGCAGGTTCGGCACCGGAGCGAGCGCGTAGAAGGCGTCCATTCCGGGCGGCGCGAGCGACGGATCGGTCGCCGTGGGGCGGTGGAGGTAGAGGGAGAAATCCTCGGCGAGCGGCTTCGCGCGGAAGATGTCGCGCAACAGCGCTTCGTAGCGGGGTCCCATGAGAATCTCGTGGTGCGCGAGATCGTCGTAGCGCCTGCGCGTCCCGAAATACATGACGAAGAGCGACATCGAATACCGCGTCCGTTCCCATCGGCGTACCCCGTTGATGCGCCGCGCCGCAGCGGGAACGAGCTTCAGGTAGGTGGTTGCGACGTCGGCGTTGCTGACCACGGCGTCCGCGGCGATCGTCTCCCCGCCGCGCAACCTGACGCCGGTGGCCCGACCATCGCGACTCGCGAAAGTGATCGCCTCCACCTCGGCGCCGAGTCGCAGGGCGCCGCCGCCTTCCACAAACAGCCGGGCGAGCGCGCGGACGAGCGCACCGGTTCCGCCCATCGCAAACCACACCCCCCACCGCCTCTCGAGCGCGTGGATCATCGCGTAGACGGAGGTCGTGTCGAAGGGATTGCCGCCGATCAGGAGCGGATGGAAGCCGAACACCTGCCGCAGGCGCTCGTCACGGATATGACGCGTGACGAGCCGCGCCACCGACCGGTCGGCGCGCAGCCGCACGAGCTGCGGCAGGACGCGGATCATGTCGGCGAGGCGCGTGAACGGGCGGTCGATCAGGGGAAAGCCCGCGTCCAGGATGCGTTCGGCGTCCGCGGCGAAGCGGCGATAGCCGTCCACGTCGTCCGGACTCCACGCGGCGACCTGCCGCAGGATGTCGTCGCGGTCGCTCCCGTAGCGGAACACCGACCCGTCGTCGAAGCGCACGTTGTAGTACGGGTCGATCGGGACGAGGTGCACGTAGTCGTCCATCCGCCGCCCGCTCACCGTGAACAGATCCTCGATGAGCGCGGGTGCCGTGATGATCGTCGGGCCCGCGTCGAAGGTGAAGCCGTCCTGCTCGAACACGTAGGCGCGCCCGCCCGGCTTGTCGAGCTTCTCCAGAATGGTGACATCGTGGCCCTGCGCGCGCAGGCGGATGGCGGCGCTCAGCCCGCCGAAACCGCTCCCGATCACGACGATGCGCATCACTCGGCGAGTGAGAGACGGCCCAGGTTCCGCCGCCCCGCTGTCACGGGAAGGCGCACACCTCGCCGGGCGCGCATCGCGAGCGCCAGCGGGATCGCCATCGCGATGGTACCGCCAATGGCAGCCCACCACAGCCCGTGTCGCGCGCAGATCGCGATCGGAAAGACACCGTTCACCGCGTAGAGCCAGAGCGGCAGCGGCGAGGGTGACACGTCGGCGGCGATTCGCGACGGGCGGAGGATCGACGCCATCACGAAGGCGATGACGCTGCCGGTGAGCCACCAGCCGAACCAGTTGAGCAGCGGCATCCCGTAGAAGAAGCCGCGCGTGTGCCAGATCCAGTGCGCCGTCGCGTACGACATGGCGGGATCCATCGCGACGTCCCAGGCCGTCAGCACCAGCCCGCCTAACGCTCCCCAGCGCAGCCGCGTGGCGAGGTCGTCGCGCGCCGGCACGACGCGCCCGAGGATCGCCAGGGCGGCGTAGATCATGTAGAACCACGACAGCGGGATGGGGAAGGGAACGAGCCCCGCGACGCGCCATCCGAGCAGCGTGGTGTACGAGTACGGCCCGAAGGGCAGCCCGGTGCTCGTGCCGGTCAGCTCCGCGGCGAGCGAGATGAGCGCGCCCGTGGCGAGCAGCGCGAGCGCGCGAGGCCATCCTGCTCTTCCCGCGATATGCACCAGCGCGGCGAGCGTCGCGAGCACGACGTAGGTCGGGCCCGAGTAGCGCCAGCCCAAGCGCAGCGCGCGCTGGCTGGACTCGGTCTGCAGCCACTCCGGTGGCGCGCCGGCCAGAAAGGTCGTCAGTGCGAAGGTGCTGAGCAGAATCAGCGCGACGTGCGCGACCAGCAGCGCCGTCGCCGCCCGATCGCGCGACGGCGCGGCACGCATCTCCTCCGCGCGCGTCATGCCCAGCGCGCGGTGCCCGGCGCGAGCGCCGAGCCCTCCCAATGGAAGAAGGGTCCGCCGCCGCAGGGTGATGGCGCGCGATCGCCGTCCCGGTGCCGCCAGATGCGGTAGAGCAGCATGGCGCGGCGCAGCGGGGGCACCGAAGCGCGCCTCGTCAGCGTGTCGTAGTCCTGCGCCTCGATCGCGGTGAGGATCGCCGCGTAGCCCTGCGCGCAGGCGACCGCGCAGCGCCGAGCGTCGGCGGCGAGGAGGCTCAGGCCCGGCGCCGCGGCCTCGTACAGCGCCCGGGCCCGCCCGATCTGGAAGGCCATCAGCGGGCGCCAGCGCTCGTCGCGCGCCAGGCCCGCGCCGCCTCCCAGCACGTCCGCCGGTCGCAGGCCGAACGCCGCGAGCTCGTCGGCGGGGAGGTAGCAGCGGCCGCGCGCCGCGTCCTCGCCGACGTCGCGGAGGATGTTCGTCAGCTGCATCGCCATGCCTAACGTGCGGCCGTAGCGCACGGCACGCTCGACCACCTCGCCGCTTCCCTCCACGCCGAAGACGTACGTGCACATCTCGCCGACCGTGCTCGCCACGCCCTCGCAGTAGCATGCGAGCTCCGCCCAGCTCGCGAAGCGCGCGGCACCCTGCAGATCGCGCGCGACGCCGTCGAGCAGATCGTGCAGCACACCGGTCGGGATGCGATACCGATCGACGGCGCGCGCGAGCTCGCGGAAGACCGGACCTTCGGGGCGGCCATCGAGCGCATCGTCGAGCGCGGCGCGGTACTCGTCGAGCACGCGACGCGCGTTCGCCCCGCCGGGTACCCCGCGATCGACGATGTCGTCGGCGGTACGGCAGAACGCGTAGACCGCGAACGCGGCGCGTCGCTTCTCCGGTGCGAGAAAGCGGCTGGCGAGACTGAAGGTCCGCGCATGACGGCGTGTGATTCGCGCACAGAGGCGCGCGTCGTCGATCGTCTGGATCATCGTCGGGGCCGGGTTCGCGCGTCACCGCCTGATGCGGTGCGCGTCGGCTAACGCCGTTCCCCCGAAACGCGGTTCCCGATGAACGGGAGGTGGGAGTGCGAGCGCCGGGACTCGAACCCGGACGAGTTGCCTCACCAGCTCCTAAGGCTGGCGCGTCTACCAGTTCCGCCACGCTCGCGTGCTGCTCAAGCTAAGCCGCCGCCAAGAGCGACTCCAGATCCGGGAACGAAACGGGGCCGGGCGAACGCTTGCCCGGCCCCCTTCGACGAAATGCGAGTCGCCTACTGCACCTGCACGCTCTCGACGCGAGTGGACTGCCCGTCGATGTTGTACACGAGCAGCGTCACGTACTGGCCCTTCTTCATTCCGCCGAGCGCCTTTTCCAGCTCGCTCTGCGACGTCACCGGCCGGCGCGGTGACGGGTTGATGATCTCGAGGATGATGTCGCGCTCCTCGATCAGCTTCTTGTACGACGGGCCGCCGACGCTGATGTCCGTCACGAGCAGCCCGCGCCGGAACTGGTCGCCGAGCGAGGAGCGCTGCGCCAGCTCCGCGGGCACCGGCGCCACGGTGATCCCGAGCTTGTCGTAGCTCACCGGCTCGACCGTCGAAGGCGTCGCCCGTCCGCGCGAGGTGCTCGCCACCTGATCGTCGTCGGGAACGGTGATCAGCTTCACGTTGAAGTTCTTCTTCGCCCCGAAGCGCACGACGCCGATGTTCACCGTCTCACCGGGTCCCTTCGCGCGGACGAGTCGCTGCAGCGTGCTGACGCGATCCACGGCGTGGCCGTCGAGCGAGACGATCACGTCACCCGGCTCGATGCCGGCGCGGCGCGACGGCGAGTCTTCGCCCGAGAAGCCACCGACCTTCACGCCCGCGATCTCGGTGAGCCCGGCGGCGCGTGCATCCTCGGCGTTGACGTCCTGGATGGAGACGCCGAGCGCTGCACGGCGAACCTTGCCGTACTTGATCAGATCGTCCATCACCCCCTTCGCGAGGGTGATCGGAATCGCGAAGCCGTAGCCCGAGTAGTATCCGGTGGTGCTCGCGATCGCGCTGTTGATGCCGATCACCTCACCACGGGCGTTGACGAGCGGCCCACCGGAGTTGCCGGGGTTGATTGCCGCGTCGGTCTGGATGAAGTCGGAGATCGCGTACGCGCTCGGCAGAAGACCGCGAACCGCGCGTCCCTTCGCGCTGACGATTCCGGCGGTGACCGTGAAGTCGAGGCCGAGCGGATTGCCGATCGCGAGCACCCACTCGCCGACGCGCGCCGACTCGTCGTTGCCGAGCGTCGCGGTCGGGAGGTTGGTGCCGTCGATCTTGATCACCGCCACGTCGGTCGTCGGATCGTTGCCCACCACCTTCGCCGTGAACTCGCGGCCGTCGGTGAGCTTCACCATGACGCGATCGGCGTCGGCGACGACGTGATTGTTGGTGAGGATGTAGCCGTCCTTCGAGACGATGAAGCCGGAGCCGCTCGCCTCCACCGGCTGCGGCCGATCCGGCGTGTTGTCGAACTGCCGGAAGAAGTCGTCGAGGCCCGGCGGGACGTTGCGTCCCCGGCTCGGCGAGCGACGCCGGTCGCTCTCGACCTGGATCGAGACGACCGAGGGCGTCACGTGCTCGGAGATCGACACGAAGGCGTTGCTCGCGTCGGCGAGCGACTTGACCTCCTGCGCCGGCGGCTTGGATCCCGTGGTGCTCTGCTGGGCGAAGCCGAGATGGGTCCAGTCGAGCGCGGAAGCGACGAGCAGACCACCGAGGAAGGCGCCCGCGACGGCGGCGCCGAAGCGGGTACGCGAGATGGAAGATGCCATACGACTATGCACCGATGTGTGGGCTGTACGCGATATACACACGAGACAGGCCGCGTGTTTCGGGCCACCGCGGCGCCGATCCGGCGAGCGCTCCTATCAGGACGACGCGCTCGACCGTATGACACCAACTACTGAACGAACAGTTTGCGCCAGGTGACGCGATCCCGCTACTACCAGTACGAAGCGGGCATCGCCCCTGTTGGGAGATGCCCGCCTCGTTCATTACACGAGCCTTACTTCTTGTCGTCGACGATCTCGTAATCGGCCTCGACGACGTCATCCGGCTTGGCCTGGCCCCCCGACTGGGCCCCGGCCGTCGGCCCTTCGCTGGACTGGCCGGCATCCCCGCCGCCCTGAGCCCCCTGCTGGGCGTAGAGCGACTGGCCGGCCTCGCCGTACGCCTTCGTGAGCTCCTCCTGCGCTGCCCGGATCTCGGCGATGTCGTCCCCACGGAGCGCCTTCCGCGCCCGCTCGACCGCAGCCTCGAGGCGCGTCTTGTGGTCGGCGCTGAGCCGGTCGGCCCACTCCTTCGAGTTCTTCTCCACCTCGTAGGTCATGCTGTCGAGGCGGTTGCGGGTGTCGATCTCCTCGCGGCGCTTCTTGTCCTCGGCCGCGAACTTCTCGGCGTCCTTGACCATGCGGTCGATCTCG
>DATAIN010000652.1:0-7336 GCA_036262635.1 Gemmatimonadaceae bacterium
CTCGAGGTACTTGAGGCCGAGCAGGTAGGTCGCGACCTGGCCTTCGGGCAGAGCGTCGGCGATGCGCCGCAGTGCTTCCGCTTCCGCGTTCGCCATCGCGAGCCGCGCCTCGGCCAGACCCTGCGCACGGAGGATGGCCGCTTCCTTCTCGCCCTCGGCTTTGCGCACCTGCGACTCGCGCTGGCCTTCCGACTCGAGGATCGCGGCGCGCTTGCTCGCCTCGGCGCCGGTGACGAGCGCGCGGCGCTCGCGCTCGGCGCGCATCTGCAGCTCCATCGACTGCTGGATGTCGCGCGGCGGCTCGATCGACTGCAGCTCGACGCGGGTGACGTCGACGCCCCACCCGATCGACGCCTCCTCGATCACCTCGCGCATGCGGCGGTTGATCGTGTCGCGGCTGCCTAACGTCTGGTCGAGCTCCATCTCGCCGACGATGTTGCGGAGCGTCGTCCGGGTGAGCGTCTCGAGCGCGTAGGGCAGGTTCTGCACCGCGTAAGTCGCCTTCTGCGGGTCGGCGACGCGATAGTAGATGACGGCGTCGATGTCGATCGTCACGTTGTCCTTCGTGATGACCGGCTGGCTCGGGAAGTTGAGCACCTGCTCGCGCAGGTCGATGCGCGAGGTGGAGCCCGCGGTGATGCGCTTCTGGCCGCTGACGTCGGTGGAGAGATAGCGAACGTCGATCGAGCGCGGGCGCTCGAGGAAGGGGATCAGGACGTTGAACCCCGAGCGTGCGAGGCGGTTGAAGCGGCCGAGGCGCTCGATGACCATGACCTCGGCCTGGCCGACGATCTTCACCGAGCTCCGACCGAGAATGAAGGCGACGACCGCGGCGATCGCCGGAATCAGCACAAAGCTCACTGTACGCCTTGGGAGGAGGAGGACGAGAAGATTCTACGTTCCGTGTCGTCGGGCAGCAATCACCCGAACGGGAGAAAACGAACGCGCCGCCGTGCGCGGAGGCACGGCGGCGCGTCGAAACGATGCGTCAGCGAACGATCAGCGCTGCGAGCTGTTCGAGGCGACCGCGGCGCGGGCGAGCAGGTCGCGCTGCGACTTGCCGTTCTCGAGGAGATCGAGCGCCTTGCGCAGCGGAGCATCGTGAGGCAGATCGCGCCGCTTCGCGGCGGAATCGCCGAAGGCGAGGCGCGCGACACGCCGCTCGAGCTCGCGGTTGATGAATCCCGCGCCCGCGTCGTAGTCCTTGCGCTCGATCTTCACGCCGGCGGCCGTGATGCGCCGGTAGAGCTCATCGCGCCACGCCTGCTGCACGGTGAAGTCGGGCTTCACCGTCCCGCGCAGCTCCTGCGCGTAGTCGCTGAGCGCCGTCGCGACCGCGGGCGCCTTCGGGGCGAGCGCCTTGGCGAGCGCCTGCTCGGCGGTGGTCAACGTATCCTCGCGGACGACCACGTCCGGCGTGATCGCGCCGCCGCCATAGACGATGCGGCCGGCGTCGCTGTGATAGACGGGACGCGCCTTCCGCGCCGAGTCGCTCTCCATCGAGTCGGGATGCACCTCGACGAAGCGGCCGTCGGGGAGAAGCTTGCGCTCCTTCTGGATCGAGCGGCCGACCGGCGTGAACCACTTGGCGGTCGTCATCTTCAACGCCCAGCCGCCATCGAGGGTGTAGACCGTCTGCACGAGACCCTTGCCGAACGACGTCTGGCCGACGATGAGCGCGCGATCGTGATCCTGGAGCGCACCCGCGACGATCTCCGCGGCCGACGCCGTGTAGCCGTCGGTGAGGAGGACGAGCTGGAGATCCTTGAACTGCGCGTTGCCGCGCGCGGAGAAGCTCGACTGCTGCTCGGGACCGCGGCCGCGCACGCTCGCGATCTGCTGCCCGTTGTCGAGCAGGAGGTCGCCGATGCCGATCGCCTGCTCGAGGATCCCGCCGGGGTTGTCGCGGAGGTCGACGACCACCGACTTCGCACCCTGCCTGGTGAGGGTGGCGAGCGCGTCCTCGAGCTCCGAGGCCGCGGTCTCGTTGAACTGGAGGAGCTGGAAGTATCCCGTCTTCCCGTCGATCATCATCGAGTAGGGGACGGCGGGGATGTGAATCTCGGCGCGCGTGAACTTCACCTGGATCGGCTCACCGACGCCGGGGCGGGCGAACTTCACCTGCACCTTCGTTCCGGGAGTGCCGAGCAGCGTGTTCGAGACCTGGGTGATCGACCAGCCGGTGGTGGAGGCGGTGTCGATCTGGATGATGCGGTCGCCCTCGCGGATGCCGGCGTTCTCGGCGGGGGTGTGCGGGAAGACGCGGCTCACGGTGACGCCGGCGTCCTGCTTCTCGATGAGCATCCCGATGCCGCCGTAGCGGCCATTGGTCTGCCGCGAGAACTCCTCGCGCTGCTTCGGGGAGAGGAGCTCGCTGTACGGATCGTTGAGCTCCTTCACCAGCCCGCGGGCCGCCTTCTCGTAGAGCGCCGAGGCGTCGAGCGTATCGACGAAGCGGTCGGACACGAGGCTGAGGACCTGGTCGAGGAGGCGGGCGCCGTCGCGCGCCGACTTCTCCTGGACGAGGAACCCGCCGGCGACCAGCGGGACGATGATGATGCCGGCGATCGCGGCGCGACGAAAACGTGTCATACGCGAGAGACTCGACTCACGAAAAGAAGTAACCAACCCGATGAGATAACTACGCGCGTGACCGCGGAACGTTCCCCGCCCTCACGCGCGCCGTGCGCCGGCCCGGCCGACGGCGGGGCTACTGCCCGCCGCCGCCCTCCTCCGTGCCGCTCGCCCACAGCTGCTTCCAGGTGATCTCGCGCCCCTTGCGGAAGCCCTTCTGGGTGAGCTTCACGCCCTCGGGAGAGATGGTGACCATGTATGCGGTACCATCCATCTCGATCTCGCGCTTGATCGTCTTGTCGAGCTTGGTCGCCATGTGAGCGGCCTCCAGTGCAGGTGAGTGGTGTTGGGAGCGATGCAAGGTTCGGGCGACAACCGCCCGTCACAGCTGACGCGATGCGAGCATGTAATCGACGTACCACTGTCGCTTGTTCTGACGCACCACCGCATCGCGCAGCAATCCAGCCGCGACGAGCATCTCGTGCGCCGGCTGCAGGACGCGCTGCAGGTGCGAGGGATACCGTTGGGTCAAGGGAAGCTGTTCAGCGAGTCGGGTCAGCTCGATGCGCCAGGTCACAGCGCCGTCCTCGCGCGCAACCTCGAGCAGCCGATAGAGGCGGCGCGCGACGGGCGACGACAGCGCAAGATAGCGTGGAGCGGAGAGTGTCACGACATGGCTCGCCGCGATGTTGCCACGAACGAGGGGCGCGATGACCACGCGTGCGTCCCCGGGCTCACTCGCCGTGAAGGAGGAGAAGAGCGTGAGCTGCTCGCGGTCGTTGATGCGCCGACGCTCGATGACGACGGAGCTGAGAAGGGTGAACGCACCCTCGAAGGGAGCGCTCGCCGCGGCATCGTAGTAGGCACCGGCCGATTCGATGACGGTGCGCTCGAGGCGCGCGAGCGAAGCGCGGAGCTGCTCGTAGGTCCGCCCATCGACACGCCGTCCCATCGAGCGCAGGAAGTTGTGCAGCGTGAAGGAGACGCCCCCATCACTCGGCGAGCCGGCATCGTGATAACGATGCAGCAGCTCGATGTAGACATCCTGGTCGAAGGTGCCGGGGAGACGGTCGCCCGGCGCGGCGAGCACGCGCCAGCGCGCACCCGATTCGAGGGTGAAGGTGATCGCGCCCTCGTCGGCGGTGTCGCTCAGCCGGAAGAATGGAAACGCCTCCAGCGAGCGATCGAGCACGATCGCTCGACTGGCGGGGCGGCGGCGCACGGCGAGTGACATCGTGTTCAAACTGCTGTTCTGCGGGCTCGCGGGCAACCGCCGATCTTCATCTGGCACGGTGTCTGATACAGCGAGAGCCAACTCATGAAACGCATAATGCTCTACGCCCTCGGCGGCGCGGCGGCACTGCTCGTCCTGGTGTTCGCGCTGATCGGCTTTTTCTCCATCACACGGGGGACGCCGGTCAAGCGCGTCCAGGCGCCGGGCGACCCGAGCGGACCGCCCGCGGTGACGGATTCGATGTTCCTCCCCACGCTCGATCTCCTCACGGGGATGAATCTGACGCCGGGTAACCACATCGAGATCTTCATCAACGGCGATCAGACCTATCCCAATCTGTGGCGCGATCTGCGCGCCGCGAAGCGGTCGATCACGCTGCAGATGTACTACGCGCAGCCGGGAAAGGTCGCCGACACGCTGAAGTCGATCGTCATCGACCGCGCGAAGGCGGGCGTGCGGGTACTCTTCCTGAACGATGCATTCGGCTCGCAGAACCTGCGCGACGAATACTGGGACGAGCTGCGCGCGGCGGGGGTGCGCGTGGCCACCTTCCGCCCGGTGCACTGGTACGACCTGCACAAGGCGAACTTCCGCTCGCACATCCGCGTCGTCGTCGTGGACGGGAGCGTCGCCTACACGGGCGGGTTCGGGGTGGACGACAAGTGGCTCGGCGACGGCCGGCACAAGGACCAGTGGCGGGATTCGAACGTCCGCTTCCGCGGCCCGGGGGTGATGGCGCTCCAGGCGACCTTCGCCGCGGGATGGGCCGAGGCGACGGGGGACCTGCTCACCGGCGACCTGTTCTTCCCGCCGAAGGAGCTGAAGCACGACGGGACGCAGCTGGCGACGGTGCTGCACGCCGCACCGACGATCGGCAGCACGGCGGCCGAGCGGTTCCTCGCGCTCTCGATCGCGAGCGCGCGAAAGTCACTCTACATCTCGAACTCGTATTTCGTCCCCGACGACGATTTCCGGCACCTGATGACGGCAGCGGCAAAGCGCGGCGTGGACGTCCGCATCCTGACGACGAGCGGCGAGACCGACGTGAAGACGACGTGGAAGGCGGGGCGCGCGCACTACGAGGAGCTGCTCGCCGCGGGAGTGAAGGTCTACGAGTACCAGCCGGTGATGATGCACGCGAAGTCGCTCGTCGTGGACGGCGTGTGGGGCGGCGTCGGGACGATGAACTTCGACAACCGGTCGATGGTGTTCAACGACGAGACGATGCTCGTCGCCCACGATACGACGTTCGGGCGTCAGCTCGACGAGGTGTTCATGGAGGACATCAGGTACGCGAAGGAATTCAAGCTCGATGAATTCCGGCGGCGCGGCTGGTGGGAGAAGCTCCTCGAGAACGGGGCGGTGCTTCTTTCGAGACTCCTCTGAGGGCGAGCTTGCGCGAAGGGTTGCCGGTTGCCGGACACCGGGTGCCGGTGACTGCATCGACCGCAACCCGGCCCCCGGCACCCGTTGCCTATCGCAGCTCCTGCCTGCCTAACGCGGCGCGGATGGCTTCGCGCATGGCGACGAGGGCTTCTTCGCGGGCGGCGGGAGAATCGCCGCGGACGTGAAGCTCGACGCCCTCGGCGACGGCGAGGCGGCGCCAGGCGATGGGGCCTTCGTCCTCGGTGCGAGGAGAGACGGGATTGGCGACGAGGGCGGGCGCGAGCGACTGGGCGATGCGCCGCTCGAGCGCGTCACCCGTCACGTCCTTCATCTCGCGCTTGATGGTCTCGAGGGTCTGGCCCTCGCGCTGCCGGATCTTGATCGCGAGCAGCTGGAGAAAGTGGCGATAGCCGTACGTCGCCGCCGTGCCCGCACCCTCGGGTCGATCGAGCAGCCCGTGTGCGACATAGAAGCGCACGGAGCGCGCGCTCGGCGCGGCCCGCGCCGAAGCGTTCGTCGGGCGGAGGCCGGCCGAGTCGACGAGCGCGGTGACGTGCGCGGCGAGCCCGCGTGCGTTCCAGGGCGAGTGCCGCGCGTGCGCGCGGAGCAGTGCAACGGGCGAGTCGGACATGCCGCCAATTTAAGCGGTCGTGTGCCGCGAATCGCTAGGCCCTGACGCTTCCTCCGCGCGGCGTGACGTCGCGCGCGCCGGATGCGCGAGCGAGAAACGCCCGGACGACCTCGATGAACTCCTCCGGCCGCTCATCGTGCGGCAGATCGCCCGCGCCGTCGAAGATCGCGACGTCGAGATCCGGCTTCGCGGTGAGGAATCCGCGGGCCTCCTCCACGGGTGTCTCGCGCGCCTGGCCTCCCCAGAGGAGCAGCGTCGGCTGGCCGAGGCGTCGCAGCGCGCGCCGCACGTCGAGGTTGAGGTGACCGGCGACGAAGGCGGCGGCGGCATGCTTCGCCCCCGGCTGATGCGAGGTCGCGTAGTAGGCGTCCACCAGCTCGTCGGTGACGAGCGAGTCGTCGGCGTACACGCGCTCGAGGTAATAGCGCAGCGAGCGGCGGGAGACGAGTCCGTTGAACAGCGCCGTGCCGACGATCGGCGTCTCGAAGGCGAGACGCGCGCTGTCACCGCCGGCCGACGGCGCATCGTGAAGGCGCACGAGTCCCGTCGGCTGGACGAGCACGAGGCTCGGGAATCGTCCCGGATCGCGGGCGCCGAGCACGATCGCGTACGCCGCGGAGAGCGACGAGGCGACGAGCGTGCAGGGGCCACCGATCACCTGCGCCGCGAAGTCGCCGATCAACCCGATGAAAAAACGCGCGGTGTACCGGGCGTGCGGCCGATCGGAGAGACCGAAGCCGACCAGGTCGAGCGTGTAGACGGTGTGTCCCTCGGCGAGCGCGTCGACGACGTGCAGCCACTCGTACGAGGAGGCCGCCGCGTGAATCGAGTGGACGAGGAGCAGGGGAGAGCCGGCGCCGCGACGCGTGTACGCGACGCGATGACCGCGCCAGCGAAAGGTCCCCTCCTCGCCGCCGAGCGCGTTGTCGAGCGGGGGAACGTGCTGTCCCGCCAGCGCATTGTAGGCAGCGGCGGCACCGATCGCCGCACCGCCCGAGAGCATCAGCTTTCGCCACCGCATCGTGCTCCTCCACCTTGCCGCCGTCCGTCGCGTCGATGCTGCTCCCACCCCGCAAGCAGGCGATCCTCGAGCGACTGTATGCATGGTACGGTCGCCGGCTTCTCCGGTCGAGCTTCGCGCGCCTCTGGATCCATGGCGCCATGCCGAACGGGACCCAGCCACTGATCGCGGTGGCGAACCACAGCGGGTGGTGGGACCCGATCGTCGCGGTGTACCTCTCGCATGAGCCGTTCCGGCGCGACCAGTACGGAATCATGGAGGGGAAGCAGCTGCTGCGTTACCCCTTCTTTCGCCGGGTCGGCGGATTCGGAGTGACGGGTCCGGGCCCCACCGAGACCCGCGCGCTGGTCGATCTGGCCGCGCGCGTGCTCGAGACTGGAAGCAACCGGATGCTCTGGGTGTTCCCGCAGGGAGCGTTGCTTCCCGCGGGAGCGGGGCTGCGCTTCATGTCGGGAGCGGCTCGACTCGCGCGCAGATGTACCGATGCTGT
>DATAIN010000653.1:0-5408 GCA_036262635.1 Gemmatimonadaceae bacterium
CTCAACGCCGCGATCGGCGTGACGATCGAGCTCCGCGCGCGCCGCGCGCTCGAGTCCCTGCTCGCGCTCGAGGTGCCGCGCACGATCGTCCTCCGCGACGGTGCCCCGGTCGACGCTCCGGCGCGCGATCTCGTCGCCGGCGACGTCATCATCATCGACGAGGGGCGCCGCGTACCGGCCGACGCGCGACTCCTCGACGCCGCCGAGCTCTCGGCGAGCGAGGCGATTCTCACCGGCGAGTCGGAGCCGGTCGCGAAGAACGCGGACGCACCGCTTCCGCCCGACGCGCCCCTCGCCGAGCGCGCGACGATGCTGTATCAGAGCACCGGCGTGACGCGCGGCCGCGGGCAGGCGGTCGTCGTCGCGACGGGGCGCGCCACGGAGGTCGGCCGCATCGAGTCGCTGGTCGCCTCGGTCGGCGAGCTCACGACGCCGCTCGAGCGGCGCCTCGCCGCTCTCGGCCGGGGGCTCGCTTTCGGCGCGGTGGGCGCCGCCGCGGTGGTCGCGATCGTCGCGCGCATCGGCGGCGGCTCGTTCGTCGCGATCACGGAGCTGGCGATCGCCGTGGCCGTCGCCGCGATCCCCGAAGGGCTCCCCGCGATCTCGACGATCGCCCTCGCCGTGGGCGTCCGGCGCATGGCGCATCGCAAGGCGCTCGTCCGGCGGCTTCCGGTCGTCGAAACGTTAGGCTCGACGACGATCATCTGCACGGACAAGACCGGCACCCTCACTGGCGGCCGGATGCAGGCGACCGCGCTCTGGCTCGATGGTGAGGCGCGGGAGGAATCGGCCGTCCCGGAGCTCGACCCCGCCGAGGTCGCGCGCGGCGCGCGTCCCCTCGCGGTCGCGCTTCGCACCGCCGCGCTGGCGAATCGCGCTCACCTTGGCGATGAGTCCGCGGTCGGCGATCCGACGGAGATCGCGATCCTCACGCTGGCGCGCGCGCATGGCGCCGAGCGGCGGTCGCTGCGCGCCGCGTGGCCAGAGGTCGCGGAGATTCCATTCTCCAGCGAGCGGATGCTCATGGCGACGATCCATCGCGCGCCCGATGGCTCGCTCGTCGCCTTTGCCAAGGGTGCGCCCTCGCGAATCCTTCCGCGGACCGATCGGCTGCTCACCGGCGGCGGCGACCTCCCGCTCGGCGAGGGACGTCGCGCCGCGCTGACCGCGGCCGCCGAGGATCTCGGGCGTCGCGGCCTGCGCGTGCTCGCGCTGGCGACGGGCACGGTCGCCTCGCCCGACGATGCATCACTCCGCGGCCTGACCTTCGTCGGCCTCGTCGGGATGAGCGACCCGCCCGCGCCGGGCGTGCCGGAGGCGCTTGCGACGCTTCGCGACGCCGGGGTGCACGCCGTGATGCTCACCGGCGACCAGCGCCGCACGGCGGAGTCGGTCGCGCGCGAGCTGGGACTCCTCGAGGGCGGCCGGCGCATCACCGATGGTCCGACGATCGACGGGCTCGACGACGCCGCGCTCGACGAGCTCCTCCCCGAGCTCGCCGGGATCAGCCGCGTCAGCCCGGCGGCGAAGCTTCGCGTCGTCCAGGCGATGCAGCGACGCGGCGAGATCGTCGCGATGCTCGGCGACGGCGTGAACGACGCGGCTGCGTTGCGGCGGGCCGACGTCGGCGTCGCGATGGGCGGCAGGGGGAGCGATCTCGCCAAGGAGGTCGCGGGCGTCGTGCTCGAGGACGATCGCTTCGAGACGATCGTCGCCGCGACGGAGGAAGGCCGGCGCATCGGCGCGAACATCCGCCGCGCGGTGTTCTTCATCATCGCCTGCAACCTCGCGGAGCTCGCGGTCGTGCTCACCGCTGGCGCGATCGGCCAGCCGATTCCGCTCACGCCGTTGCAGATCCTCTGGCTCAATCTTCTCACCGACACCCTTCCCGCGCTCGCACTCGCGGTCGGCCCCGCCGATCCGTCGCTGATGCAGCGTCCCCCGCGGCCGCCCGCGTCGCCGATCCTGTCGCGACGCGCGATCAGCGTCGCGCTCTGGTACGCCGCGTCAATGACTGTCGGAACGCTCGCCGCCTTCGAGCTCGCGCTGCGCTCCGGGGCGAGCCTCGCGGCGGCGCGCACCGCGGCATTCTTCACCCTCGCGCTCACGCAGGTGGCGCAGCTCGCGAACGCCTACCCCGCCCTGCGCCGCGCGACGCGGCCCGGCGTCACGACGGGCTGGCTGCCGGTGTTCGGCGCCGTCGGGCTCACGATCGGGCTGCAGACGCTCCCGCTGATCGTCCCCGTCTTCCGGCGCGCGCTCGAGGTCGTGTCGCCCGCCTCGGCGACTGGGTGGCTGACGATCGTCGCGCTGTCGCTCGCCCCCGTGGCGGCAGGCTGCCTCGCGCGCCAGCTGCGACTTCTCTTCCCGCGGAGGACCGGCTGATGGCCGCCCAGCGCAGCGGGACTCGCTCGGCCATGGCCTCGACCACCTGGCTCGACCGGCCGCGCGATCGGGCGCGGCTCGCGCTCGTCGCCATCGCCGTCGCGATCCTCTGGCTCCTCTGGCCGTACGTCACGGGGATCGTCGGCGGCGCGGCGATGGCCGCGATGCTCCTCCCCGCGCAGCGGCGCTTCGGCGGGCGTCGGGCGAAGCGTGTGGCGGCGACGCTCGTGGTGGGCGCGGTGCTGATCATCGTGCTCCCGGCGGCGGCGTGCGTCGTCGCCGCGCTCGCCGAGGCGCCGGAGACGCTCCGTCGATTCGTCGAGAGCGATCTCGTCGCGCGACTCTCCACGCTGCGCGTCGGCAGCATGGAGCTCGGCGCGTGGGTGAGCAGGGCGACCGGAGAGCTCGCGGCAGCGGCCCCGCGGCAGCTCGTGGCGATCGCCGGAAGCGTGACGAACGCGCTCCTGAACCTGCTCATCGCCGCGGTGCTGGCGTTCTACATCCTGGTCGGGGGCGACGGAGCGTGGCGCCTGGTGAGCGAGTATCTCCCCTTCTCCTCCGCGCACGCGGCCGAGCTGCGACGGCGCTTCGTGCTCGTGACGGAGTCCACGATACTCGGCAGCATCACCACCGCCGTCGCGCAGGCGATCGTCGTCGCTATCGGCTTCGCGATCACGGGGCTGCCCGACGTCGTGCTCTGGGGAGTGGTGACCGTCTTCGCCTCACTTCTCCCCGTGCTCGGGAGCGCGCTCGTATGGGTGCCCGGCACGATCGCGCTCGTGGTGCAGGGGCGGCCGGTCGCCGCGCTGACTCTCGGACTGATCGGCTTCGTCGTCGCTTCGAACATCGACAACGTGCTCCGCCCGATCGTGAACAAGCGCGTGTCGCGCATCCACCCGCTGGTCACGCTCGTGGGCGCGTTCGCGGGCGTGCACGCCTTCGGCGTGATCGGCGTGCTGCTGGGGCCTCTGCTGATCTCGTTCTTTCTTTCGGTGCTCGCGATCTACCGCGACGAGTACGGCGGCGCGGGGGGAGCGCCGCCGGCCATTCCGGTCGCTACTCGCCGCACTCCCGCCGCATATCGAGGAACTCGCGCTCGGCGGTAGACATGAAGGAGGCGCGCGGATCGGCGCGATGGTGGAGGAGCCGCATGAGCGCGGAGAGGTCGCGCGGCCTGGGGGGCGGGACGGGGCTGTCCGCCACGGCACGGGGAGCGACGGCCTCGGTGGCCGTGAGCGGCGGCGCGTACGTCCCCGTCGAAGAGGGGCCGAGAGCGCTGGGGCGCCGCGGGAGAAGCGGGTGCTCCTCCTTCCGAACGACCTGCGATGAACCCTTGTCTGACGTCCGCATGCTTCCCTCCTGAAGCTGCGGCAGCGACCCCCGACCGTTTGCCGCGCGGCGGGGGCGGTTGCCACCCGCACACTAGCATTTCCACCTCGGGAGCGCCAGCGGAATTTTCCCCCAGAGCCTGCCGGGGAAATGCAGGGGCCGTCACCGTCCCGTGACACTGTTCGCATCGCCTTGCCTCACGGCGGGCGGCGGGGCATCCTACGTCACCTCGCCCCGGAGCGGGCCCGCGGCCCCTCCGATCTCTTCCCTCACGACACAGGTCATGCGGCAGCGTCTCGTCCCGCTCGCGCTCGCAACGTTCCTCCTCGGCCTTCACCTCGACCCCGCCCCCGCGGCGGCGCAACGCGCCGGAAGCTCGTCGCAGTCCATCGATGGCAGTACGACGGATCTCTCAGCCGCGAAGCCCGGCCGCGCCCCGAGCCAGCCGATCGACGAGGCGTACACGAAGAAGATTCGCGAGTACACCACCGAGCCGTTCTTCCTGTCGCCGCTCGTCGATTACCTCCCCGCGTCGCCGACGGTGCCGACGCCGATGGCGGTGCTCGGTGACATCGCCGGCGCGCCGACGAAGCTGCCGTACTCGAGCGAGGTCTATCAGTACATGCGGCTGCTCGAGAAGTCCTCGCCGCGGGTGAAGGTCTTCTCGATCGGCACGACAGAGGAAGGGCGCGAGATGATCGCGGTCGCGGTCGCCTCGGAGGAGCTCATCGCCAAGATGGACGCGAACCGCGCGCAGCTCGCGAAGCTCGCCGATCCGCGCACCATCGCCTTCGACGATGCGCAGGCGGCGCAGATCGCGGCGACTGCCGCCCCGGTCTACTACATCACCGGGACGATCCATTCCCCCGAGAGCGGTGCGCCCACCGCGCTGATGGAGCTCGCCTATCGCCTCGCCGTGGACGAGTCGCCGTACGTCAGGAACATCCGCGAGCATCTCATCACGCTGATCACGCCGGTGGTCGAGGTGGACGGCCGCGATCGCGAGGTGGACATCTTCAAGTGGCACATGGCGCACCCCGGCGAGACGTACCCGAACCTGCTCTACTGGGGTCACTACGTCGCGCACGACAACAATCGCGACGCGATGGGGATGACGCTCAAGCTGTCGCAGAACGTCATGAACACCCTCGTCGGGCAGAAGGCGCAGGTGCTGCACGACCTTCACGAGTCGGTTCCCTTCCTCTACGACAACACCATCGGCGACGGCCCGTACAACGCCTGGCTCGATCCGCTGCTCACCAACGAATGGCAGATGATCGGCTGGAACAACGTGCAGGAGATGACACGCTTCGGGATGCCCGGCGTCTTCGCGCACGGCCAGTTCGACACCTGGTCGCCCGGCTACCTGATGTTCATGGCGGCGACGCACAACGGGATCAGCCGCCTGTACGAGACCTTCGGCAACGGCGGCACCGCCGAGACGGTCGAGCGCACGCTGAGCCCGAGCGAGACGGAGCGCACCTGGTGGCGCCAGAACCCGCCCCTGCCGCGCGTCCGCTGGTCGCTGCGCAACAACAACAACTACGAGCAGACGGGCCTTCTCGTCTCGCTCTCGTACTTCGCGAACAACCGGCGGCAGTTTCTCGAGAACTTCTGGGAGAAGTCGAAGCGCTCGGTGAACAAGCCGAAGACGGAAGGCCCGGCGGCGTACGTCCTTCCCGCCGACGAGCGGC
>DATAIN010000654.1:0-4262 GCA_036262635.1 Gemmatimonadaceae bacterium
GTTGAGCGACTGCGGTAGAACGACGGCGAGGGGAATGACGAAAGCGGCCGGGGATATGCCCCTGGCCGCTTTCTCTTGACGCTAATGGCTAATGGCTAATGGCTAACAGCCGATCGCCGACCGCCGCCCCGCTTCTAGTTCCCCGTCCGCTGCACCGGCGATGGGGGCAGCGACTTGAGCCGATTGAGGAACTGGTGGTACAGCTGCGTGTCGCGCGTCAGCGAGCGAAGGATCGCGGGATCGTAGTTGTTGATCGTCGCCTGCGTCGCCGCGATGCGGTCCTCCTCCATCGGATGCGACGCGAACCAGTTCGAGACCGCGTCCGGCTTCCGCTTCCGCTCGTCGAGCAGCTTCTGGAACAGGGTGGGGAAACCGTCCGGACTGATGCCGGCGCGGACGACGTTCTTGATCCCTTCCTGATCCGCCTCCGCCTCGTCCTTCCGGCTGAAGTTCGCGAACACCGCCGCCGCACCGATGTTGATCGCCGCGCCCGCCGCCTGGCTGTTGCACACGCTCGTCAGCACGCACGCCAGGTTCACCCCGATGCTCGCCGCGTTCTGCTTCTCCATCTGCTTCACCGAGTGGCGCCGCACGACGTGGCCGATCTCGTGTCCCATCGCGCCCGCCAGCTCGTCCATCCGATCGGTGCGCTCGATCAGCCCGCGGTTCACGTAGATGAACCCTCCCGGAACCGCGAACGCGTTGACCTCCGGGCTGTCCACGATGTAGAAGTGCCAGTCCAGATCCCGCGCGTCGGCGAGCCTCGCGATCGAGTCGCCGAGCACGTTGATGTAGCGGTTCAGCTCCGCGTCCATGACGATCGGTAGCTGAGCATTGATCTGCTGGGCATATTCCTGCCCCATCTGCACTTCCTGCTGCTGCGAGATTCCACAGCCGGTAAGCGCGAGGCCGAGCGCGAGCCCAGCGAATGCATTGCGTCGCATGCGTTCTCCTACGGTTTAGAGAGCAAGTCCCGACATGGCAAGACCCATTCCATACACTGCATTCCTAACACGTTGAAGCTTCTCACCTTAGCGCGCGACCTCCGCCGGAGGAAAGCGCGCGAGCGCGCCGGGCTCTTCGTCGCCGAGGGCGTGCGTACCGTCGAGGAGCTTCTCCGCTCCCGCGTGAAGATCCGCGGCGTGCTCACCGCTCCGCAGCTCGATGAGGCTCCGCGAGGAGCCGCGCTGCTCGACGCCATCACACGTCGCGGCGACATCGAGCACCTTCGGATCGCCGAGCGCGATTTCTCCTCGGCCGCCGAGACCGAGTCGCCGCAGGGCGTCCTCGCGATCGCGGAGATTCCCGAGCGATCGCTGACCGCGTTTTCGGCGTCGACGCCGACGACCCTGCTCGTTCTCGACGCGGTCCAGGACCCGGGCAACGTCGGTACCATCGTCCGGACGGCTGCCGCGCTCGGCGCCACGGCGACCGTGGCGCTGCCCGGAACTGTTGACCTCTGGAACGCCAAGGTCGTCCGTAGCGGGATGGGTGCACACTTCAATCATCCCGCCTTTCATTGTACCGCCGAGGAGCTCGCGGCGTTCCTCGCCGCGAGCGGGACGGAGCTCTGGGGCGCCGACGCGCGCGGCGAGCCGGTCGGGACGCGATCGCGCCCTCGGCGCCTCGCCCTCGCCGTCGGAAATGAGGGCAGTGGTCTCACCGACGCGACGCGCTCGCTTGCGACGTCGCTCGTCGCTCTGCCGATCGCGGGCGACGTCGAATCCCTGAACGTCGCCGTCGCGACGGGGATTCTCCTTCACGTCCTCCGGTCCTGAATGCGAGCTCTCGCTCTCGTCTACGCGGCGCTCGTCGGTGCCTGCGTCGGTTCCTTCCTCAACGTCTGCATCACCCGCTGGCCTGAGAAGCTTTCGGTGGTGCGGCCGCGCTCGCGCTGTCCGCGCTGCGAGCAGGGGATCGCCTGGTACGACAACATCCCCGTCATCAGCTGGCTCGTGCTCCGCGGCAAGTGCAGGAACTGCGGCCTCCCGATCTCGCCGCTGTATCCCGCCGTCGAGCTCACGACTGCGCTGATCTGGCTCGCGAGCGTGTACTGGCTGGGCACGACCTTTCTCGCGCTGCGGGTCGCCATCTTCGCGACGCTGCTGCTCGGCGTGGCGGTGACCGATCTCCGCACGTACACCATCCCCGACGGCTTCACCGTCACCGGGCTGCTCTTCCTGCTCGCCGCGTCGTTCGTCGGGCTGTTCACCGGGATGCAGTATCCCTTCGTGAGCCCGTTCGGCGCGATCCTCGGCGCGTGCACCGGAGCGGGGGCGATCGCGATCGTCGGCTGGCTGGGCGAGGTCGCGCTGAAGAAGGAGGCGATGGGCTTCGGCGACGTGACGCTGATGGCGTTCATCGGCGCGGCGATCGGTCCCGAGCTCTCGCTCCTGACCGTCTTCGTCGGCGCGGCGCTCGGCGCGTTCGCGTTCCTCGCGCTGGTGCTTCCCGTCGCGAAGGCGCGCGGCCGTGAGGTACCGCAGGTTCCCTTCGGCGTGTTCCTTGCGCCCGCCGCGCTGGTTACGCTTCTCTACGGTCGGCGCCTGATCGACCTCTATCTCGCCTATCTCGCCGGCGCCTGAGCGCGCCGTTCTCTCGAAAGGCCCGCCATGCTCCGCACGACGCTCGCCTGCCTGACGTTCGCCGCGCTCGTCGCCGGCGGTTGCGGTGACCGCCAGCGCGCCGCGGAGGGACCGTATGGCCGCGAGGTCGCCGACGCGATCCCGCAGGTCGAGCGCTTCACCCGGCTGAAGTTCAAGTCGCCGCCGAAGGTCGAGGAGCGGAGCACGGACCAGGTACGCGAGTTCGTCGCGCGGCAGTACGAGGAAGCCGACGCCGCGACGCGTCTCGCCGGCGAGGAGCGCGCGCTGCGGCTGCTCGGCGTCATCCCCGACACCATGCAGCTGCGTCCCTTCGTGGTGGACCTGCTCGCCGAGCAGATCATCGGGTACTACGACCCGAAGACGAAGGTCCTCTACATCGTGAAGGGCGCCGATCCCGCGGTCGCGTCGATCACCGTGACGCACGAGCTGGTGCACGCGCTGCAGGACCAGTACGTGAACCTCGATTCGGTGAACAGCGCGAACAAGGACGACTCCGACCGCGCGCTCGCCGCGCACGCGCTCGTCGAGGGGCAGGCGACGTACGTCCAGCTCCAGGCGCAGACCGGCGGCACCTTCGATCCGGAGAGGCTCGGCGGCTGGTCCGGCATCCGGCAGCTCATCCGCCAGAACCAGGCGAAGATCCCGAAGTTCTCCGCCGCGCCGATGTACGTGCAGGAGACGCTTCTCTTCCCGTACCTGAGCGGGGCGGAGCTCGTGCGGCGCGAGTACGTGCGCGATTCGACCGCGTCCGTCCTCGCGCGCTTTCCGGTCTCGACCGAGCAGGCGATGCACGCGACCGCGTTCGACACGGGCGATCCGGATGCGCCGACGTCGGTCACGCTGCCGGCGCCGCGCGGGGCGACGACCGTGCACGAGGACGTGATCGGCGAGTTCGGGGCGCGACTGTTCCTGTACGAGCATCTGCACGACCAGGCGGCGGCCATCCGCGGCGCGGCGGGATGGGACGGCGATCGCTACATGGTCGTGCGCACCCCGCGCGGCGACGGTCTGGTGTGGCTGACGATCTGGGACCAGGCGCTCGATGCCGGCGAGTTCGCCGACATCGTGAAGCAGGGAATCAACCGGCGCTTCGGCGGTCCGCGCGAGACGAAGGTCGCGGGGGGAAGCGAATTCGCCGCCGGCGCGCGGGTGGTCCGCGTCACCGGCGGCGAGATCGCCGGCCGTGTCTACGTCCTCTACGTCGATGTCCCCGCGGGCGTCTCCCGCGACGTCATCGACCTCGCGGCGGTCAGGCTCCGCTCGCCTTGATCGGCTCGGGGCGCTGCACGTGAACGTCGCGCGCCCCGTTGCCGTTCGCGTCGCCTAACGGCGCGACGACGGGCTCGGTCCCGCTGCTCGGCGCCGCCACGTCGGCCAGCCCGCCTTCTGGATGCGGGAGCAGGGCGATGCGCAGCACTTCGTCCATCTTCTCGACGAACTGGAAGCGGACATGCTGGCGCACCTCCTCGGGGACGTCGCGCAGGTCCTTCTCGTTCGCCTTCGGCATGATCAGCTCGCGGATGCCGGCGCGATAGGCGGCGAGCACCTTCTCCTTCACGCCACCGATCTCCAGCACGCGGCCGCGCAGGGTGACTTCACCGGTCATCGCGAGGTCGCGTCGGACCGGGCGCTGACTGAGCACGCTCGCAATCGCCA
>DATAIN010000655.1:0-2613 GCA_036262635.1 Gemmatimonadaceae bacterium
AACGAGCTGAAGTCCGAGATCGACGGCTTCGTCGCCGCCTTTCCCGAGTTCATCAAGCGTCATTACGCGGACAGCATGACGGTCGCGGCGACGCGCGCTCTCACTCCCGCCTCCGGTGACCAGTGGCGGCTCGGCCACCACCTGCGCGCGCGGCAGGTGCTGAAGGGTGAGGAGCAGCTCTCCGATCTCTACCTCTACTATCTGCCGGGCTTCCGCGTGAAGCTGCGCGCGACGTATCCCGCCGACTCGGCGCGCGCGATGACGGTGAGCGCGCTCGCACCGCGAGTCGTGCCCGCCTTCGCCGTCAACCCGGCTCGCGTCGCCGACGCCGACACGGGCCGGCACATCTCGGTGACGGTCACGCTCGCCGGGAGCGAGCCGCCGATCTTCGCGCAGATCGTCGCCGCGATGGTGAAGCAGGGCTACACCATCGCCGACTCGAGCGTCACCGCGGGCCGCATCGTCACCGCTCCGTACTTCGGCTGGCCGAAGGGGAGCGAGAAGGAGGGCTGGCACGGCGCAGACTCGCCTGGCGTCGTTCTCATGGCCAGCCTCGAGCCCCGCGGCGACTCCACCTTCGTCGCGCTCAGCGGGCGCTCGCCCGTCGCACCGGGATGGAAGGACACGAAGGTCGCCGAGCAGGTGGAGCTGATGAGCGTGATCATGCTCGCCGGCGAGCTTCCGGATTCGAAGAAGAAGAAGGGGACCGCGCCCTGAGGGACCGATGACCGAATTCGAGCCGAGCGACGTGGTGCGCATCCAGCAGCTCGCCATCCCGAGCCGCGAGGTGGACGGTGCGTCGGCGAACCCGCCGCAGCCGCGCGTCGGCGATGTCGGAATCGTCATCGACGCGTTAGGCGACGACATCTATCTTGTCGAGCACACGACCGACGACGGGCACCCCGTGTGGGTGGCCGAGTTCCACGCCGTCGAGCTCTCGCTGATCAACCGCGGCGAACCCTGAGACCCCCCCGGTCATGCGTTATCGCCTGCTCCAGCCCGACGGCACCTTCCGCGAGAGCGACACGCCAGGCACGCTCGGCGGCAACGCGACACTGAAGATCTACGGGCGGCTGAACTGCGAGCGCGCGGTCGCCTCGCTCGCGCAGGGCTATGCGCGGCATCGCGTCTTCTTCGCGGACGAGGCCGCGGCGATCGCGGCGGGCTTCCGTCCCTGCGCGCGCTGCATGTATCAGCGCTACCTCGACTGGAAGGCCGGTCCGCGCGAGGGGCACGCCTATCCGTGGAAGCAGCTCCCGCATCACCCGTCGCAGTGAGCGGGGGCAAGCGCACGTTGCCGTAGCACGGTCCGCGTCATGCAGCACGCGTTAGGTATCAACCCTGACGCGCCGCAGCGCGCACCACATGCCTCTTCAATACGCGAATCTCGACCCGGCCACCCGCGGTCATGCGCTCGCCGAGCTCGACCGGGACATCGCCGACGGCACCTTCCACGTCTCCGAGCGGCTGCGTCCCACCGTGGTCGCCGACTATCAGCGTCTCCTCCGCGAGGCGATCCGTTACTACGACGACCTCTGGCTCGAGGAGCGCGTGGACGATCTGCTCATCGAGTTCGAGCCGCGCCGCACGCGCAGCGGCGGCACGACGACGGCGCGCGTCCCCGAGATGGCGGGACGCCTCCTCGCCGAGCACGACTTCAACAACTACTACATGCGCGGCGTCTGCGTGCGCGCCATCGAGGAAGGACGCGAGGTCGTGGAGGTCTATCGCGCGCGCCTGTCGATCGCTCCTCGCGCCCAGTCGGCCGAGCTCGAGGGACATCGCATCTCCGCGCGCGACGTCCTCACCCAGCTCCGCAGCGAGCCGGGAGACGACCTGCCCATCTCGACGCTGGCGCTCGGACGGTACAACTCGGGTTTGAGCGTGAGGCTCGTGTAGAGATCGGGAGGGCTTGCTGCGCGAACGGCCCCTTCGCTGATGCGGGCGCGGTGCGGCGCGGTCGGGATCGCGATCGGTCGAGGCATCACGCGTTGGGGGCTTTTATAGCGTAACTACAACCACATTCGAGGAATGCCCGAGGCAGTGAGACGGTGAGCACGACGGGAGAACTGCCTTGATGGGTGTGCCCCTGCAGTCCTCCCAACCTCATCGCCTCGGCGTACCAAAGAGTGGTTGCAGTTACCCTAATTAAAGCCCTGAGAAGTTGAAGAGCCGCGGTTGCCGAGCAACGATTGCCGAGCAACGATTGCCGAGCCTCCCGCCCTCTGAACTCCGCCCTTGCCGCCGATCGCCCCACGGGTAGTTTGCGCCGAGCCGATCCGCTCTCCTCATCACGCGTTGCACACGACGTCTGGCTTCCTCGCTCTCATCGCGGCCCTCTCACTCCGCGCGACCCTCGCTGCCGCGCAGGCGAGTCCCGCCGACACCTCGGCCTCCCGGGACTCGCTTCCCCGCCGTGGGCCGGTACCGCCGATTCCGGGGCAGGTCATTCGCGTCTCCGCGCCGACGCTTCCCGCGCCGGACAATCGGCTGCAGGGAGTCTTCCTCGGCATCGACTCGCTCGTCGGGGCTCCGCTTCTCCAGATCGGCACGAAGGACGGAGAGCGCTTCGTCCCCTGCGAGAAGATCGAGCTCGTGGAGCTGCAGCGCGTG
>DATAIN010000656.1:0-3916 GCA_036262635.1 Gemmatimonadaceae bacterium
CGCGCCTCGCTCTTCGCGATCTCGCTCGAGTCGGCGCTCGCGCTGTCGCTGTCGGCGGCGGGATCGCCGACCCATGCGTCATCGTCGTCGAACGCCGCGCTCTCCGCGCCGGCGGTGTCGATCGCCGTCGCGAGGACCGCATTTCGAGGGAGCGGCCCTGCGGGCATCGCTCCACCCACCACCGGGTAGCCGCTGTACTGCCAGTCGTCGCTGTAGAGGCGCAGCGAGTCGGCGAGGGGAGAGCGGCGCTGCGCGGAGACGATGAGCCCCGCCCCGCGACGCACGGCGCCGAGCAGGACGCCGACCTCCGCCGCGGTCGGCTCGATGTCCGGATCGACGACGACGTAGACCGCCGAATCGGCGAGAGTGCCGTGGAAGCGCTCCTCGCGCCGCTTCACCGTCCAGCCGAGCCGCGACGAGCCCTCGTACCAGCCGCGGATCCCCGAGCGCTCGTAGCTGAGCGAGGAGAGCGTGCCGCTCGCGTCGTCGGTGTCCGCGTCGGGGAGAAAGAGGTTCGCGACGATGACGACGACGATGAGCGTGCCGAAGACGATCTTCGGCCGGAGCAGGCGGTCGAGGAGACGCTCAGCCATCGACCTGCACGATCGGGAGGGCGAGGCGCTGCAGCCTCTCGTAGCGCTCGCGGTCGCACTCGCCGGTGCCGTAGACGACGAACTCGTACGCGCGGGCGAAGTCGCGGAAGCCGCCGAACACCGCGGCGGAGCGCGGGCGCAGCTCGCGAACGTAGTCGCCCGCCGTCTTCGAGGGATGCAGCCGCACGAGCCCGCGCCGCGCGATCGCCGAGAGCAGCGCGGCGTAGAGCGCGTGCGCGGCGGCGGTGAAGTCTCCCGCGGCGGCGAACTGCTGCGCCGCGGTCCATGGGTCGCGGCCGAATCCGATGCTCGCGCCGGAGGGAGCGGGACGCGCCGCGATCCCGCGCTTCCGCCGCTGGTAGTTCACGTACCAGAGCCGAGCGAGCACCGCGATCGCGACGGCGACGATGATGGCGAGCACCGTCCAGTAGGTGACGGGGCTCGTGCGCCTCGCCTCGCTCGCGAAGTGCAGCTTGTCGGCGAGCC
This sequence comes from Gemmatimonadaceae bacterium, assembly GCA_036262635.1. Lineage (GTDB taxonomy): Bacteria > Gemmatimonadota > Gemmatimonadetes > Gemmatimonadales > Gemmatimonadaceae > JABFXC01. The sequence continues at coordinate 1,080 of DATAIN010000656.1, forward strand.
AGTCCAGGAACTCGCCGATCTTCCGGGCGAGCCAGCTCGGTTGGCGCTTGACGTAGGCCGCCTGCTTGAAGACGGCCCGCATCGTATCACGTATTGCCGTCTCGTCGACGGGGAGGCGGAGCTGCACCGTTCGTCAGGCGGCGGCGCTGGAGAGTGTGGCGACGTCGAGGTCCAGTCCCTCGCGGCGCGTCCGGATGTCGTAGTAGATAAAGATCGCCGGAACCGCCATGAAGGGATAGAGGATCGTGCTCGCCACCGCGCCCAGCATCGCAAGGCCGCGTCCCCCCGTGCCCATCGCGACCGCGGTCTGCTGGAGGACGATCATCACGAACATCCCGAGCACGACGGGAATGCCCGCGACCGCGATGATGCGGAGGTTGTTGCCGCGCGCGAGCTGCTTGGAGCGACTGATGGCCTCCATCGGACCGAGCCCCTCGATCGCGATCGCCGGCATCACGGCGAAGTAGCGTGCGTACGCCCAGATCCCCGGCAGGATGAAGAGGCACATCCAGAGGATGATCACGAGATACTTCAACGCGTAGGCCGCCGTCGCCGGCACCGTCCGCCGGAGCGCGCGCCGCAGCGAGTCACCGAGCGAGACGGGACGCCCGTGCATCAGGTCGTCCACCACCTGCACGAACATCACTCCCCAGCAGCCGACCACCAGGAAGAGGAAGATCGTGCGCAGCGCCGCGAGGACCGGGTACTGTCGCCAGACCGCGAAGGGGTCGGTGGCCGACGCGGGCCACAGCACGCCGACCACCAGCGAGGGGAGCTGCCCCAGCGCGACGACGCTGGCGAGCGTGACGAAGTTGCCGCGGAGGAACTCGACGGCCGCGTCGAGCAGCTCGGTGCCCGAGCGCGGCCGGAGCGCGATCCCCGACATCAGCGCTGCGGCGCGGGCGCCATCGAGCTCGAGAGGACGTCGATGTCGTAGCCTTCCTTCCGCACGCGCTGGTCGAAGTAGAGCACCATCAGCGCGATGTTGAGGAAGGGATACATCAGCATCGCGACGATGTTGCCGAGCACCGCGGCGAGCACGGGGCTGCGGAGGATGAAGCTGACGACGCCCTGGACGAGCAGCATCCCGGCAAACTGCGCGACCCAGTAGATGATCAGGCAGAGGATGCCGATGCCGACGATGCGGAGGGTCGAGTCCTTGGAGAGCGCGAAGGAGCGCGACACCCCGTCCATCGCCGAGCGCCGCTCGATGACGATCGCGCTGGTGATCGCGAAGGTGCGCGCCACGAGATGCGCGCCGAGGACGATCATGACGATGACGCCGAGGAAGGCGAAGACGCCGCTCACCTTGCCGAGCACGCCGATCAGGATGGCGACGAGCATCGCGCCTCCCATGATGATCAGCATGCGGAGGATGTTCCCGCCGACGAGCGACAGCCCCTTCGAGAAGGCGCCGCGGATCGCGTCGCCCGGCGAGGGCCGGTTGCCGTGATACGCCTCGGCGGCCGCGAAGGTCATCGCGCCGTCGATCACCGCGAACCAGAGCACCGCGATCGCGGCGATCCCGAAGATCATCGGCAGCATCGCGAGGGGGTTGTCGAGAAACTCGCGCGGCGACCCGAAGCTGATCGCGCCGAAGCCGAGCGCGATGAAGAGGACGAAGGGCACGGATGCGGCGAGCCCGATGATCGCCATCGTCGCGAAGTTGTCGCGGAAGAGCGAGAACGCGGCGTCGACGATCTCGATGGCGGTACGCGGGCGGATCGCTGGTGCGTGCATCGGAGTCGGGGGGTGAAGTGGGGGGCGCGTGGGGCCGGCGAGGCCGGGAAACCGTCCTTAAAGACTATGTGGAGGGGGCGCAGGTCACCCCACGGCCCGCACTCATATGGTCCAAACTATGTTGCCTTCGCCGCCGCACCAGAGCAGCCGCCGTTAGGTACGCCGCCGTTTCGTCGCGGTGCGGCGCTTCGCCGCAGGCCGCTTCGCGGCAGCGCGCTTCGCCGGTCGTTTCACCGGTCGTTTCACCGGTCGCTTCCCCGGACTCTTCGCGGGCCGCTTCGCATCGCCGACGCGCTCGACCTCGCCCGTGTCGAGCAGCCGCCAGAGGTACCAGGAGGCGATGGTCCGGTACGGCGCCCATTTCTCCCCCACGCGCAGCACCTCCTTCGGGGTCGGCTTCGTCCGCATCCCGTAGGCGCGCTGGATCCCCTTCTGGATGCCGAGGTCCAGATCGGGAAGCACGTCGGTGCGGCCGAGCCTGAACATGAGGAACATCTGCGCGGTCCAGCGGCCGATGCCCTTCACCTCGACGAGCGCGGTGGTGAGCGCGTCGTCGTCGAGCTGGTGAAGGTCGTCGACGGGCAACGCCCCACTCTCGGCGCGCGTGGCGAGGTCGCGGAGATAGCTCAGCTTCTGCCGCGACAGTCCGACCCCGCGCAGCGTCTCGTCGGGCGTCGCGAGGATCTCCGCTGGGGTGGGATCACGATCGCCGTACAGCGCGCGCAGCCGCGCGTGGATGGTACCCGCGGCCTTGCCGGAGAGCTGCTGGTAGACGATCGCGCGGGCGAGCGCGCCGAAGTGCGTGCCGTCGGCGCGTGCCTCGTAGCGGCAGGGGCCGACGGTGTCGATCACCGCGGCGAGCTGCGGGTCGACGCGGCGGAGATGAGAGAGGGCTTTCCGGTGCATGGGCACAAGGTAAGGCAGAGTGGCTGGCGGCACACTCGGGATGACGTTCGAGGCAGGAGACAGAACCGAGGGGCCATGAGGCTAGTGTCATCACTCCTGAGGCAGGAGACAGAACCGAGGGGCCATGAGGCTAGTGTCATCACTCCTAGAGGCAGGAGGCAGGAGGCAGAACGGCCAGCGAGCGGAAGGCC
>DATAIN010000657.1:0-1506 GCA_036262635.1 Gemmatimonadaceae bacterium
CCGACGTACATCCTCGGGATCAACGCGTACCACGCCGACGTCTCGGCCGCGCTCATCAGGGACGGCCGGCTCGTCGCGGCCGTCGAGGAAGAGCGCTTCCGGCGGATCAAGCACTGGGCGGGGTTCCCGACGCTCTCCATCCGGAAGGTCCTCGAGATGGCCGGGATCAGCGGCTCCGAGGTCGCGCACGTCGCGATCAGCCGCGATCCGAAGGCCAACCTCGTGAAGAAGGGGCTCTTCGCGCTCAAGAAGCGCCCGGACCTGAAGCTGATCCTCGATCGCGTCAAGAACGCGCGGAAGGTCCGCGAGCTGCACGGTCCCCTCGCCACGGCGCTCGGCGTCCCGCAGGACGATCTTCCGAAGGTGCACTACGTCGAGCATCACCCGTCGCACATGGCGAGCAGCTTCTTCGTCTCGCCGTTCAACGACGCGGCGGTCTGCGCGATCGACGGGTTCGGGGACTTCGTCAGCACCTCGCTCGGCGAGGGCACCGGAAACCAGATCGAGGTGATCGACAAGGTGTACTTCCCGCACTCGCTCGGGATGCTCTACACCGCGATCACGCAGTACCTCGGCTTCTACGGCTTCGGCGACGAGTTCAAGGTCATGGGGCTCGCGCCGTACGGAAAGCCGACGTACGTGGACGAGATCTCGAAGCTCGTGCGACTGACTCCCGACGGGCTGTTCGAGCTGGAGCTCGACTACTTCCGCCACTGGAACGAGGGCGTCGAGATGGAGTGGGACGAGGGCTATCCCACGTTAGGCAAGGTCTTCAGCCCGGCGCTCGAGGAGCTCCTCGGGCCGGCGCGGCAGCCGAGCGACAAGCTCGAGCCGATGCACGAGGACTTCGCCCACTCGCTGCAGATCGTCTACGAGAACTGCGCCTTCCACGTCCTGAACGGCCTCTACGAGCGGACGCGCAACCCGCGGCTCGCGATCGCCGGCGGATGCGCGATGAACTCCGTCGCGAACGGGAAGATCCGCGAGCGCACCCCCTTCGAGCACGTCTACATCCAGCCCGCGTCGGCGGACAACGGCACCGCGCTCGGCGCGGCGTACTGGGTCTGGAACCAGGAGCTGAAGGGAAGCCGCGGCTTCGTGATGGAGCACGGCTACTGGGGGCCGGAGCACGGCGAGGACGAGGTGTTCCCGATCCTCGAGAAGCGCGACGACGAGCAGTGGGACTATTCGGTCGAGCACTTTGCCTCGGGCGAGGAGACGGCGAAGGCGACCGCGAAGGCGATCGCCGACGGCCTCGTCGTCGGCTGGTACCAGGGACGGATGGAGTGGGGGGCGCGCGCGTTAGGCAACCGCAGCATCGTCGCCGACCCGCGCCGCGCCGACATGCGGGAGCTGATCAACACGAAGATCAAGTTCCGCGAGAAGTTCCGTCCCTTCGCGCCGTCGGTGGCGGTCGAGGCGCTCGACCAGTACTTCGAGGGCGCCGTCCACGATCCCTTCATGCTCCAGGTGTATCCGGTGAAGCCGGAGAAGCGGGCGGTGATC
>DATAIN010000658.1:0-5769 GCA_036262635.1 Gemmatimonadaceae bacterium
AGGCGAGGTCGTGCGCCGACTGCGCGACGCTGTCCGACGTCGTCGCCACCACGGCGACGATCTTCGACAGCGACTCACCGGTGTGGTTGAGCGCCTGGGCGAGGATCTCGAACTCGCGCGGCATCCGCCGCTTCGTCCGCACCGTGAGGTCCCCGTCGCTGAACGCCATCGCGTGCTGGACGAGGTCGGCCAGCGGCTGCGAGACCTGGCGGACGGTGCGCACCACCACCGCCGCCGCGCAGAAGAGCGCGATCGTGATCAGCACCAGGAGCAGCACGCTGCGCTGCGACGCGTAGATCGAGAGGGCGCGCGATGCGTCGGCGACCTTGCGCGCCTTCGCTTCGCCGAGCCGGTCCATGTCGCCGAGCAGCTGCGCCGCGACCGGACGGGCCCGCCGCGCCTCGGCGCGCGCCGCGTCGAGCCGCCCGAGGTCGGCCAGCCGGTGCGCGCGTGCGAAGTGCGTCTCGACGAGCGAGAGCCGCTCGTCGATCGACGCGGTGAGCGCGACCTCCTGCGCCGACTGGCCGCGCCGCGCGTTCATCAGCCGCTGCGCGGTGTGCGCGTCCCAGCCGAGCGACCGGAACTCGGCCAGGCTGGCCGAGTCGCGCCCGTCGAGGTACGACGTCGCCGCCTGGAGCTGCTGCGCCACGTCGGCCGAGAGCCGCGACGAGAGCTGCGCCTGCTCCTGCACCTGCGTGAAGCTCGCCGTCGTCTCGCGCGACATCGAGCGCAGCGCATGGAAGCCGAGCGCGCCCGCGAGCGCGAGGAGCACGACCAGGCTGCCGAAGCCGATGTGGAGGATGCCGCGGATCGAGCCGAAGGTGATCCGCAGCCGCCGGACGAGGCGCAGCGTCCGCCGCGTCGCTTCGCGCGGCACCCTGCGTGCGATGGTCGCGAGACGCGCGATCATTGCGACGCCACCTCGAGCAGACCCTTGTCCACGCGCGTCATGACGAAGCTCTTGCCCACCGGATCGCCGTCGGGCTGGAAGCGGATGGTACCGGTGACGCCCACGAACGCATGCCGCTCGTCGATCTCGGCGAGCCAGTCGCGGATCCGCCGGCGGTTCGGTCCGACCGCGGCCACCGCCTTCGCGACGAGCTTCGTCGCATCGTAGGCGAGCGCCGCGTTGCCGTCCGGGATCTTTCCGTACTTCTTGCGGAAGGCGCGGACGAAGGTCTGCGCCTCGCTCCGCGGGTCCTGCGCGCTGAACGGCGCGCCGACGTAGGCGCCGTCGGACGCCGCGGTGTCGCTCACCAGGCCCGTCCACCCGTCGCCGCCGAGGAAGGCCGCGTCGAAGTGCTGCCGGCGCGCCTCGCGCAGCAGCGCCAGTCCCGACGCGTCCGTCCCCGCCGAGAAGACGATGTCCGCCTTCTCGCGCGCGTAGTAGCTCACGAACGGCTCGAGGTCCGTGTCCCCCTCGGGGATCGGATCGACGCTGATCACTTCGCCGGCGAAGGCGCGCTGGAAGGCGTCGGCGAGACCGCGGCCGTAGCTGTTGTTCTCGTAGATGATCGCCGCGCGCCGCCTGCCTAACGTGCTGGCGAAGCGCGCGAGGGCGATCCCGTTCGCCGAGTCGCTGGAGATGACGCGGAAGGTCCAGCGCGAGATCCCCGTCAGCTCGGGCGACGTCGCCGTCGTCGCGACCGCGGGGAGCTCACCGTCGTAGACCCGCGCCGCGGCGACCATCGCCCCCGAGTTCACGTGGCCGATCACCGCGACCATGTCGGGGTTGGCGACGAACTCGCCCGCGATCTCCGCGGCGCGCGTCCCCTGACCCTCGTCGTCGCGATCGACCACCTCGAAGCGCCGCCCGCGAATGCCCCCGCTCGCGTTGATCTCCGCGACGGCGAGCTCGATGCCCATCTTGTTCATCGCGCCGTACGCCTCCTTCCACGGACCGGCCGCGCCGACGACGATCGGCTTCCCCGATCCGGAGCAGGCCGCGAGGACGACGAGTGCCGCCCCGAGCGCCGCTCGGCGGACCGAGGCGGTGGGGCGGAAGCGGAGGTGTTGGCGTCTCATTGGCTTAGAGACTCGAAAAGGGGGGCAGGGGTCACGTCGGACGGGCACTGGCACCAGACCTGCCTCGACCGCGAGAGTATCGGCAGGACGGGAGCGAGACTCAAACGGAGCGGTGACGCAGATGAAGGTGCTCGTGACTGGCGGGACCGGGGTCGTGGGGCGCGCGGCGGTGAGCGCGCTGGTCGAGCGTGGACACAAGGTGCGGCTCCTTTCCCGCCACGCTCGGCGTGACGCCGAGCAGTGGGGCGACGGCGTCGAGTCCTGGACCGGCGACGTGGCGAAAGACGAAGGCCTCGCCGGCGCCGTCGACGGCTGCGACGCGGTGCTCCACGTCGTCGGCGTGGTCGCGGCCACTCCCGGCGGACCCTCGCTCGAGGAGATCAACGTCGAAGGAACACATCGCGTCCTTCGCGAGGCGATCGCCGCGGGAACGGCGCCACGCTTCGTCTTCGTCTCCTCGCTCGGCGCCGATCGCGGCGAGTCGGACTACCACCGCTCGAAGCGGCAGGCCGAGGCGCTCGTGCGCGAGTACCCCGGCGACTGGCTCATCGTCCGGCCGGGGAACGTCTACGGACCGGGCGACGACGAGATCTCGCTCCTCCTCCGGATGGTGCGCACGCTTCCCGTCATCCCGGTGATCGGCGGCGGCGACGCGCGCTTCCAGCCGGTGTACGCGGGCGACCTCGCCAGGGCGCTCGCAATCGCGGTCGAGCGGAAGGACCTCGTCGGCCGCGCGCTCGACGTCGCGGGTCTCGAGGAGACCTCGCAGAACGATCTGATCGACCGCTTCGCGCGGATCACCAATCGCGAGCCGGCGCGCGTCGCGGTCCCCGAGTTCCTGACCTCGTTCGGGATCTCGATCGCCGAGCGCGTCGGCGTGCCGGTGCCCTTCCACGAGGCGCAACTGACGATGCTGAAGGAGGGGAACAGCATCCCCGCCGACCGCGTCAACGCGCTCACGGAGGTGTTCGGGATCACGCCCACTCCGCTCGACGAAGGGCTGCGCATCCTCGCCGACGGGCTTCCCGAGACCCTGCCGTCGGAGGGTGTCGGTGCGCTCAAGCGCAAGCAGTTCTGGGCCGACATCGCCGGTTCGATCCACACCCCCGAGTCGTTGTTCGCGCTCTTCCGCCAGCGCTTCAGTGAGATCGTCCCCGGTGCGCTGATGGACGTGCACGCCGAGCCCGACACGCCCAAGCTGCTCGAGGAGGGCGCGACGCTGACGATGGCGCTCCCGCTCCGCGGCAACGTGCAGGTGCGCGTCGAGGAGGTGAACGACCGTCGGGCGACGCTCTGCACCCTCGCCGGCCATCCGCTCGCCGGCGCGGTGCGCTTCCTCTGCGAGGACCGCGGCGAGAAGGTGCGCTTCCAGGTGGAGGTCTACGACAAGCCCGCCACCGTCGTCGATCATCTCGTGATGCGCCCGTTCGGTGAGATGCTCCAGTCGAGCGCCTGGGAGGCCGTCGTCGAGAACGTGGTGAGCGCGAGCGGCGGGCGCGCCGTCGGCGACATCGAGCACGAGGAAGCGATCCTCGACGCCGACCAGAGCGAGCGGATCGACGAATGGCTGCGCGATCTCGTCATGCGCCAGCGCCGCGACGCTGGACCCGGTGATCTGCGAGGAGATTTCGGGGGAGAGGTCCGGGCTGACTTGTGAGGGGACGAGGGGCAGGATGAGGAGCAGGATGAGGAGCAGGGTGAGGAAAAGAAATGTGGGATGATGAGTGAGCTCTCTCATCATCCCACATTTCTTACCCTCGTCCTGCCCCTCATTCTGCCCCTCATCCTCTCCTCATCCCTCCTCGCCCTCATCGAACATCACGTTGAGCGGCCGGGACGCGCAGTGGTCGCCGCAACCGAGCATGTACCTGTTCCGCGCGAACCAGCGATAGAACTTCTCGGCGAGCGGCCGCACGAAGGGGATGCTGAAGATCCACGAGATCCATTTCCCGCGCGGGAGAATGTCGAGGATCCGTTCGATCGCCGCGGCGCCCTGCCAGGTGCGGCCGCCGGGGCCGATCAGCTGGACCGACTCGGTGTAAGCCTTGGCCGGTATCCAGGGGAAGCGCGCCTGCACCCCCGGCTGCTGCGAGGGGACGATCTCGAGGATCTGCCGCTTGTCCCAGCGTCGCAGCACCTTCACGAGGCGATTGCAGACCTTGCAGAAGCCGTCGAAGACGACGGTGTACGGCCGGTTGAGCGGAGGCGCCGCGGCGAACTGACCGACCGGCTCCCCCTTCACCGTGAAGAGAACGACCGGTACCGTCATGCGGCCTCGATCGCGACGTGCGGCGGATGCAGGAGCGTCGCGTGCACCGTGCACATCGCGGCCACGCGCTTCGCCGCGGCGAGACGCTGCGGGGGTAGCGAGGGCCACTGGAAGGTGAGCGCGATGTCGCTGACGCGCTTCGGATCGTCGGTGCTGAACTTCCAGGCGACGTCGATGACCATGCCGTCGATCGCGATGTTGGCGTGCGTCGCCCAGGAGTAGAGCACCGAGAAGGTGCAGTAGGCCAGCGAGCTGCCCAGCATGTGGAAGGGAGAGAACTGCCGCTCCGCCGTCGGCGCCTCGATCGTCATCGGTCCCTCGACGGGCTCGAGGCGGATGCTGTCCTCCCCGGTCAACGTGATCTTCACGGCAACGATCTCGCAGTTCAGTACGTACGCGTGATGGAGAGCTCGGCCGTGTCGTGCAAAGAGCGATCCATGCGTCACGCGCCCCGCTATCCAAACGCCAACGAACGAGGACTAGTGCCAGCGATCGCCGACCTCCACGTCATGATCAATCACTTCCCGGTCATCCTCGCGGTGGTCGGGACGTTCTTCGCGATCGTCGCGTTCTTCGTGCGGCGGCGCGGCGTCTGGCAGTACGCGACAGCGACGCTCGCGCTCGCCGGGCTCGCCGCGGTCCCGACGTTCTTCACCGGGGAGCCGGCGGAAGACGGACTGCGCGACGCGTGGTACATCAGCCGGCGAGCGATCCACACGCACGAGGAGGCGGGGGACTTCGCGCTCTGGACCCTGCTCGCCGCGGGCCTCATCGCCGCCTACGCGTGGTGGCGGCTGCGCGCACCGCGCCCGCTCGTCGTCGCGACCGGCGAGCCGGGAACGACCTGGGGCGCACGCGAGCTCCCCGCCTGGCTCCGCGCCCTCGTCCTCGCGAGCGCGCTGCTCGGCACCGCGACCGTCTTCCGCGCCGCGCAGCTCGGCGGCGACATCACGCATCACTCGACGATCCTGAAGACCACGCCGCGGCCGGCGGGGGTGCCGGTAGAATCGCTGCCGCCGCGACCGGATTGAGCGGCTCGCTTCCGTCGAGTCGACGAGAGAACCTGAGAACCCGCGATGGGAGACCGGAGAGACAGCGAGCTGACGGCGATGGGAGACGAGAGGAGGATGGGAGAGGAGAGGCCAGAGGATCTGCGCCCCGTCAGGACCGGCGACGTGGAGACGTCGATTTCGGCGGCAGCTTTGCGCGTTCGGAACGGATCATGGCGAGTGTCAGGCGCGTGATGCTGTGCAGCAGCGCGAAGCGCTCCGCCAGGATCACGTCGGGGAGCGTGCGGCGGATCTTCAGATACCAGTTCTTCGTCTCCGCCGCCGAGCCGAGCGCGTACTCGTAGAACCGGATCCGGTCACCAGGTGATAGGCGTGCGTAGCCTTCGCACAGGTTCGCTCCGATCGAACCGGCCGAGCCACAGAGCTGGGTGGCTGGTTCGAGGTATCGCGGGTCCGTGATTGCAG
>DATAIN010000659.1:0-1568 GCA_036262635.1 Gemmatimonadaceae bacterium
CACGTCGATCTCGTCGAACGACGCGAACCGGAACATCTGCGCGTTGCCGAACTTGGACTGGTCGACCATCGCGACCACCCGGTCGGCGCGCTCGATCATCGCCCGCTTCATCGTGTGCTCCTCGCGGTAAGGCGTCGTGAGTCCGTGCCGGAACGAGAGCCCGTCGCAGCTCATGAACAGCACGTCGATCGCCATCTTCTGCAGCTCGACGCGACCTGGCTCGTCGACCATCGCGAACCGGCTCGTCTTCACCGTACCGCCGAGGACCGTGAGGTCTTTCAGGCCGCGGCGGCTCAGCGTCAGTGCGGTGGTGAGCGAGTTCGTCACGACGTGCACGTCACGGTCGACGGGGAAGACGTCGGCCAGACGCTGGCCGGTCGAGCCGGAGTCGATGATCACCGAGCCGCGCTCCGGCACCTCCTCCGCCGCGAGCGAGGCGATCCGCAGCTTCTCCTCGGCGTTGACCATGTCGCGCGCCTGGACGCTCGGCTCGTGGTTGATCCGCTCGAGCGGGATCGCGCCCCCGTGGACCCGCCGGAGCAGCTTGCGCTCCTGCATGTCGGAGAGGTCGCGGCGGATCGTCTCGGTGGTGACGCCGTACCGCCGCGCGAGGTCGGCGACGTCCACCGAGCCCTGGCGCAGCGCCAGCAGGTAGATGTCGTGCTGGCGATCGTGCTGCAAGCGCGGCGGGGCCTCGCTCATCCGCTCGCCTCCGCGTGCTCGCGCATCGCCGCGATCGCGCCGTTGCCGGCGACGCGACGGTAGCCGTCCGTGAACGCGCCCCGGAAGCGCGACGAGGTCCGCAGGCGCTCCGGGAAGACCGTCTCGAACTCGAGGAAGGCCACCGGGTCCTCGAGCGCGGCGATCGCGTGCCGGCGCGCCGCGTCGCCGTCCGCGTCGAAGGCCTGATCGCCTTGGGCGACGACGGCCAGGTACCGCGCCCAGCCGGCGAGCGCGGTCGCCGCGCGCTCGACGGGTCCGCCGGCCTCGAGTTGGCGATCGATCGTCGGGATCAGGAACTTCGGGAACTTCGCGCTCCCGTCGATGCACAGGCGCGCGATCTGGTCGCGCACGCCCGGGTTCGCGAACCGCGAGAGCACAGACGCGGCGTAGTCTCCGGGGGGATGTGCCGGGATCTCGGCGAGGGTCGGGATGGCTTCGCGGTGCAGCAGGTCGTCTAGGAAAGTCCGGACGGCGGGCTCGGCCATCGCCTCGTGGACGAAGGTGATTCCCGACAGCGCGCAAAGGTAGGCCATCGACGAGTGCGCGGCGTTGAGCATCCGCAGCTTGTACTGCTCCCAGTCCTCGATGCGGTCGGTGTAGAGCACGCCGACGTCCTCGAACGGCGGGCGCTCGGCGGCGAAGTCGTCCTCCATGACCCACTGCCGGAACGGCTCGGCCACGACGGGCCAGGCGTCTTCGACCCCAGCCCGCTCGCGCAGCCATCCGCGGTCGGCGTCGGACGTCAGCGGAGTGATGCGGTCCACCATCGAGTTCGGGAACGTGCAGTTCTCCCGCACCCATTCCGGCAGGCCGGGGTCGAGAAGCTGCGCGGCCGCGAGCGCCGC
>DATAIN010000660.1:0-5738 GCA_036262635.1 Gemmatimonadaceae bacterium
CACGCGCTCGAGCACACCGCGGCGAACTCGCGCCCCTCCACCGAGCGCCCGTTCCAGTTCAGCTCCTCGCGCCAGCGGTCCCACCCCGGTCCCCAGACGCGTACCTGCTCGCGGCGCGCCAGCTCGACGAGCAGCGCGGCACGCTCCGGATCGTACCCCGATCCGATGAATGCGAGATCGGAGGCGAATCGTGGATCGGTGGGCACCGGAACGATGGCCGCGTCGCCGGCCGCTGGGAGGAGCTTCGCGCGCAGCCCGTGCGCGCGCCACTCCGCGTCGAAGCCGGTGACGAAGAAGCTGTCCGCCAGTCGGCCGATCGCGGCGATGTGCGCGATGTCCGGACGGTGGAGGTCGCGGTGCCACTGCGGATCGTGGTACCACATCGCGTTCGGACGGCCGGCGATGATCGACGCGACGGTCTCGGGCGTCAACGCGTGGCACTTCGAGAGCACGACGAAATCGGGGGCGAAGCTGCGGGCCCGCGCCGCGATCAGGCGCTGGGTGAGGGCGTGACCGATCAGTCGCTTGGTACGCCGGTCGTCGAGCAGCAGCGTGCGATGCCCGAGGCGCGCGAGCGCGCGCTCGACCGCCGCTTCCATCCGCCAGGGGTTGCTGCTGCCGAGGATGAGGATGCGCATCGCGCGATCAACGGCGCTCGTCGAGCGCCCAGAGCCGGGCGTACTTCGCCGCCACGCTCATCGCGGCGAGGACGGCGAGGACGAGGCCGTGCGGCCCATCGCGGAATCCGCCGCGCAGCAGGTACATCGACACGAACCGCGCGGGGGGCTTCACGAGGATCGCGAGGGGCGTCGTGTGCCGCCCGCGCGCATGCTGCTGCTCGGCCCACCAGCGGCTGTAGCGGTCGAACTTCTCGAAGTACTGCGCCAGCGAGTCGTAGGTGTAGTGCAGCATCGGCGATTCGAGGGTGCCGACCGCGCCCTTCGTCACCACGTGCTCGTGCACCGGCCGCTCGTCGTAGCGCATCGCGGCGCGGAACAGCCGAACCGGCCGGTCACGCTCCCAGCCGCCGTGCCGGATCTCGCGGCGGAGGAAGAAGTTCCTCCGGAGCACGCGATACGCGTCGCGCGTCGGCTCCTTCACCGTCCGCGCGATCTCGGCGGCGAGCTCCGGGGTGCAGCGCTCGTCGGCGTCGAGGACGAAGATCCACGGCTGGGTGGCGCGGGCGATCGCCGCGTTCCGCTGCGCGCCGATGGTGCGGAAGGGATTGGTGAACACCGTGGCACCCGCGGCCCGCGCCCGCTCGACGGTGTCGTCGCGCGAGTCGTTCTCGACGACGAGCACCTCGGACGCCCAGTCGCGGACGCTCGAGACGCATTCGGTGATGTGCGCGGCGGCGTCGCGGGCGGCGATCACCACGCTGACGGGAGCGCGCTCCACGCTCAGGTCACCCACTTCGAGCGGTCGCGCGCGGCGTCGGTGACGCGCGCGAAGGAGTCGATCATCGCCCGCTCGGTGAACGCGCGCGCGACGCGATTGTACGCCGCGTTCCCCATCGCCTGACGGCGCTCGTCGTCGCCGAGGAAGGGCGTCACCATCGCCGCGGTGGATGGCGCGTCGCCCGGGGGAAGGAGGATCCCGCCGATCCCGTCGGCGACGTACCGCTGCGCGGTGTCGCTGCGCTCGGCGAGGACCGGGATGCGGAGCGCCATGAGGTCGAGATACCCGTACGCCGCGTCGTCGCTCGCCGCCACGACCCAGCCGAGGTCGGAGGCGCGGAGGATCGAGAGCCGGTCCTCGCGGTCGCCGAGGTAGGACACCATGTGCGTGATGCCGAGCGCCGCCGCGTGCATGCGCAGCCCCTCGTCGTCCGAGCCCGGCCCGACGAGCGCGACGCGCAGGTCGGGATGGCGGGGTGCGAGGAGCCCGATCGTGCGGAACACCGTCGCGACGCGCGCCCGCGCGGTCGGATCGTAGAGGCACGAGATGAGCTTCACGCCGGTCCCCGCCGCGCCGATGGTCGCCCGCTGCACCGGCTTCACCGCCGCGTAGCTCTCCGGATCGACGCCGACGTCGGCGCGGACCGCGCCTAACGCGCGCCCGGGAAGCGGCGGGGCGTCGGCGAGCTCGTGCTCCGAGGGGAAGACGAAGCCGGTGGCGGCGAGGCGGCCCCCGAGCTTGCCGCGCCAGCCCATGGTCAGCCTCTCGCCGACGCGCACCCGGCGCACGACGGCGCCGCGGTCGGCCATTCGCGTCGCCGCGGCCGCGACGAGCGCCTCACGCTCGCCGTGCACGAAGATCACCTCGACGAAGCGCTCCTCGAGGATGTGGTGCAGCCGCCGCGCGGCGTTACGCCAGTAGCCGTCGAGCTCCACCGGGACGACGTCCAGCCCGGACGACGCGAGACGCTGCTCGACGGCGGTCTCGGGCTGCGCCACCGCGGTGACCTGGTAGCCGCGCGAGGCCAGCCCGCGCGCGGCGGCGGCGAACGCGCGCGCCGACCCGGACCACGCGGCGTCCTCGATCAGGAAGAGCGCCCGCATCTCAGGCGGGCTGCTCGAGCGCGGCCGGGGCGCTCGCGCGGTCGCGGAACTGCATCTCGTACAGCCGCTTGTAAGCGCCGCCGCGCGCGAGGAGCTCGGCGTGCGTGCCGCGCTCGACGACGCGCCCCCGATCGAGCACGAGGATCTGCGTCGCGTGCACGATCGTCGAGAGGCGATGCGCGATCACGAACACCGTGCGTCCGGCGAGCAGGCGATCTATGGCTTCCTGAACGAGCCGCTCGCTTTCGGTATCGAGCGCCGACGTCGCCTCGTCGAGGATGAGGATGGGCGGATCGGTGAGCAGCGCGCGCGCGATCGCGATGCGCTGCCGCTGGCCGCCGGAGAGCCGCGTTCCGCGCTCGCCGAGGACGGTGTCGTATCCCTCGGGCAGCTCGCTGATGAACGCGTGCGCATTCGCGGCGCGCGCCGCGGCCTCGACCTGCTCCTGGGTGTACCGGCCCTTCGTGCCGTAGGCGATGTTCGCGCGCACGGTGTCGTTGAAGAGCACCGTGTCCTGGCTGACGATTCCCGTGAGCGCGCGAAGCGAGCCGAGCGTGATGTCGCGCGTGTCGGTGCCGTCGAGGAGGATTTGTCCGGTGGTCGGCTCGTAGAAGCGGGGGATGAGATCGACGAGCGTGCTCTTCCCCGCACCGCTCGGCCCGACGAGCGCGACGATCTCGCCGCGGCGCGCGGTGAAGGAGACGTCACGCAGCACCGGCTCCTCGCCGTACGAGAAGCCGACGTTCTCGAAGACGACGTCGCGACGGAAGCCGTCGGCGACCTTGGTGCCGCGGTCGGTGGCCGGCTCGGTGGGAGTGTCGAGGATCTCGAAGAGCCGCTCCGCCGCCGCGAGCGCGCTCTGTGCCGCGGTCGGGATCTGCGAGACCTGCTTGAGCGGCTGGAGCAGGCGCATGACGACGGCGAGGAAGGTGATGAGCGCCGCGCCGGCGAGGGTGCGGTCGACGAGCACCTGCCGCGCGCCGATCCAGAGCAGGACGACGGCGATGGCCATCCCGATGGTCTCGGTGATCGGCTGCGCCATGAACGCGAGGCGCGTCACGCGGACCATCGCCTTGGAGTAGCGATGGCTCGCGTCGGTGAAGCGCTGCTCCTCGTACCGCTCGGCGCCGTACGACTTCACGAGCCGCACGCCGTTGATGACCTCCTGCAGCACGCTCGTGATCTCGCCGTAGTCGTTGCGCAGGCGGCGGTACCCCTTGCGCAGCTTGCGGAGCAGCGGCTGCAGTGCGCCCATCAGCAGGGGCGCGACGATCAGCGCGTAGAGGGTGAGGCGCGTCGAGATGCCGAAGAGAAAGATCACGTAGCCGATGATCGTCGCCACGTTCTGGATCGAGGCGGTGACGAGCTGCGTGATGAGCGCCTTCGTCTGCTCGGTGTCCGAGAGGACGCGCGAGATGATCTGGCCGACCTTCGTCCGCTGGAAGAACGAGAGCGGCAGTCGCTGCAGATGTGCGTACACCCCGTCGCGGAGATCGCGCGTCACGTACTCCTGGAGTTGCGCGCCGAGCTGGCCGCCGATCCAGACGAGGAGGTTCTTCGCGAGCACCGACGCGAGGATCACGAAGATCACCCGCTGCAGCGATCCCATGGGATCGGCCGGGTCGAGCAGGCGGCCGATCGTCGCCGCGAGTAGTGTGGCAATCCATCCGCTTCCCGCGGGGATCAGCGACTGCTCGCCGAAGAGCGCGTTGAGGAAGGGGATGAGCAGCGCGAACGAGAACGTGTCGAGCGCCGCGGCGGCGATGCTGCACGCGATCGTGCCGGCCATCCGCCAGCCATGCGGGCGGAGGATGCGCAGGAGGCGCCGGTACATGCTCAGCGCCGCGGGGTGAGCAGCGACACGGGGAGGATCACCTCCTCCGGCGTCACTCCGCCGTGCAGAAATGCGCCGCGGTAGCGGCTCTGATACTCGCGCAGCTTGGTCGGATAGACGAAGAAGCAGTCGTTCGCGGCGAGCAGCGTGTTCGCGCCGAGTCCGCGCCGCGGGAGCTTCAGCGCCTCCTCCTTCGTGAAGAGCAGCGCCTGGTCGGCGCGCTCCGCCCGCAGGTCCTCACCGAACTTGTAGCGGAGGTTCTGCGTCGCGTCGCGCTTCGCGAAGACGGTCGCCGGCGTCTTGCAGTGAATGGAGCCGTGGTCGCTGGTGATCAGCACCGGCACCTTCCGGCGCGCCGCCTCGCGGAGGAGCGAGTTGAGCGCGGAGCGCTGGAACCACTGCTTGGTGAGTGCGCGGAGCGCGATCTCGTCGCGGGCGACCTCGTAGAGGATCGCCGACTCGCTGCGCCCGTGGGTCAGCAGGTCCACGAAGTTGAAGACGAACGCGCTCACACCCTCGGCGGCGATCGCGCGCGAGATGCGGCGATCGAGATCGTCCGAGTCGGCGTGCGTCGAGATCTTCTCGTAGTGCACCGGCACCGGGGAGCCATGGAGCGCGCGGAGCTGCTGCTCGAGAAGCTCGCGCTCGTGGGCGTTGAGCGACTCGTCGTCGCGCTCGCCCCACCAGTCCGGATAGTTGCCGGCGATCTCGCAGGGAAAGAGCCCGCTGAAGAGCGCGTTCCGCGAGTATGGCGTCGCCGTCGGGAGGATCGAGTAGTAGTGCGCGGTCTCGACGTCGAAGAGCTGCGCGAGCAGCGGCTGGAGCACGTTCCACTGGTCGAGCCGCAGGCAGTCGATCACGACGAAGATCGCCGCCTTGTGCGACGCGAGCAGCGGCAGCAGGTACTCGGAGACGATGTCCACCGAGAGCGAGGGGCGCTCGCCGTCGAGGTTCGCCAGCCACTTCGGGTAATTCGCCTTCATGAACTGCGCGAACTCGCGCTGCATCGCGGGATAGAGCCCGCGCAGCGACTCGTACAGTCCGGTCTCGCGCGCCTCGGCGAGATCGACGTCCCACTGCGCGGCCTCGGCGTAGCGATCGACCCAGCCCCGCCAGTCGAGGGAGCGCGCGTCCACCGCCTCGAGCGCGCGGAAGCGCTCGACGAAGTGCCGCGCCAGCGCCTGCTGCCGGATGCGCGGCCCGTCGAGCACCTTGGTCACGACGGTCAGCACCTGTCGGGGCGAGACGGGCTTCACGAGGTACTCGCCGACGTTGGCGCCGAGCGCCTCGGCGAGGGTCTCGTCCTCCTCGCTCTTGGTTACCATGACGACGGGAGTCGTCGGCGCGATCTCGGCGAACTCGCGCACCGCCTCGAGTCCGCGGCGGCCGGGCATCTGCTCGTC
>DATAIN010000661.1:0-4527 GCA_036262635.1 Gemmatimonadaceae bacterium
CGTTCGCCTCGCCGGTGAGCTCGAGTGTCAGGCCGTGTGCCGCGAAGGCGCCGAAGCTCTGTCCCGCCGACCCGGTGCAACGGACCGTGAGGCAGCCGTCGGGCAGCCCGGCCGCGCCATGCCGGCGTGTGATCTCGCCCGAGAGCATCGTGCCCACCGAGCGATTGACGTTGCGCACCACGACCGAGACGCGCACCTGCTCGCGGCGCTCGAGTGCCGGTGCAGCCAGTGTGATCAGCTCGTGGTCGAGCGCGGCGGCGAGGCCGTGCTCCTGCACGGTGACACAGCGACGCACGGTCGCGCCGTGCGAGCTCTCGGGGAGGTGAAGGATCGCCGAGAGATCGAGGTGCCGCGCCTTCCAGTGATCGCCGAGGGCGCGTTGACGGAGCAGGTCGGTGCGTCCCACGATCTCGTCGAGCGTTCGGAAGCCGAGCCGAGCGAGCAGCTCGCGCACTTCCTCGGCCACGAAGAAGAAGTACTCCACGAGATGCTCCGGCTGGCCGTCGAACTTCGCGCGCAGCACGGGATCCTGCGTCGCGATCCCCACCGGGCAGGTGTTCAGATGACACTTTCGCATCATCACGCACCCCGCGACGATCAATGGAGCCGTTGCGAACCCGAACTCCTCGGCGCCGAGCAGCGCGGCGATGACGACGTCGCGCCCGGTCTTCAGCTGGCCGTCGGTCTGCAGTCGCACGCGCCCACGCAGACCGTTGAGCACGAGCGTCTGCTGCACCTCGGCGAGCCCGAGCTCCCACGGAATCCCGGCGTGCTTGATCGACGAGAGCGGCGCGGCCCCGGTGCCGCCGGAGTCGCCCGAGATGCTGATCAGGTCCGCGTGTGCCTTCGCCACCCCCGCCGCGATGGTGCCGATCCCGCTCTCGGCGACGAGCTTCACCGAGACCGTGGCGCGCGGATTGACGGTCTTCAGATCGTGGATGAGCTGCTTGAGGTCCTCGATCGAGTAGATGTCATGGTGCGGCGGGGGAGAGATCAGCGTCACCCCGGGCGACGCGTGCCGCGTCCGCGCGATCACCCCGTCCACCTTGTGCCCCGGCAGCTGTCCCCCTTCGCCCGGCTTCGCGCCCTGCGCGATCTTGATCTGCAGCTCGCGCGCGTCGGCGAGGTATTCCGCGGTAACGCCGAAGCGCGCCGAGGCGATCTGCTTGATCGCGCTCGACCGCTCGGTGCCGAAGCGGCTCGAATCCTCCCCGCCCTCCCCCGTGTTGCTGCGCCCTCCGAGGCGATTCATCGCGATGGCGAGCGTCTCGTGCGCCTCCCTGCTGATCGACCCGAACGACATCGCACCGGTGACGAAGCGCTTCACGATCGACGCGACCGGCTCGACTTCGTCGAGCGGCAGCGGCTCGCGCTCCACGAGCTCGAGGTGCCCGCGCAACGTGAAGCGCGCCGACTCCGCGTCGGCGAGGCGGCTGAACTCGCGGAAGGTCTTCGCGCTGCCGCTTCTCGTCGCATGCTGGAGCGTCGCGATCGTGCGCGGGTTCCAGGCGTGGTGCTCGCCCTCCACGCGATAGTGGTAGTCGCTCCCCGCGGCGAGGACCATCGGGTCGTCGCCCGCCGCGAACGCCACGGCATGTCTGCGCAGCGTCTCTTCGCCGATGACGTCGAGGCCGATTCCGCCGATCCGCGACGCGGTGCCGTTGAAGTGCCGCTCGACCAGCGCCGAGTCGAGCCCGATCGCTTCACAGATCTGCGCGCCGCGGTAGCTCTCGAGGGTCGAGATGCCCATCTTCGACATCACCTTGAGGAGCCCTTTCCCGACCGCCTTCACGTAGGCCGCGCGTGCGTGCGAGGCGTCGCCGTCGGCGAGCGTGCCATCAGCGGCGAGCGCGTCGACCGTCCGCAGCGCGACGTACGGGCAGACCGCGGCCGCACCGAAGGCGAGCAGCAGCGCGATCTGCGCGACGTCGCGAGCCTCGCCCGTGTCCGAGACGACGCTCGCGCGCGCGCCGAGCCCGCGGCGTGCCAGATGGTGGCGCACCGCGGAGACGGCGAGCAGCGCGGGGATCGGCGCCCACTCCGCGCTCGCAGCGCGGTCGCTCAGGATCACGATCCCGCAGCCCTCGCGCACCGCGCGCTCGGCGGCTCGGCACAACCGGTCCAGTGCCGGCCCGAGCGCCCGCGCTCCCCCGGCGACGCGGAAGAGGGCGCGCAGCGTCCGCGGCCGCAGCTCCGGCTCGCGGAGGCTGCCTAACGCTTCGAGCGCCGGCTCGTCGAGGATCGGCTGCTCGAGCCGCAGCTGGCGCGGGTGCGGCGCCGCGTCGTCGAGGAGGTTTCCCTGCGCGCCGAGCAGCACGGCGAGGGACATCACGAGCTGCTCGCGGATCGGATCGATCGGCGGGTTGGTCACCTGTGCGAACAGCTGCCGGAAGTACGCGAAGAGCAGCTGCGGGCGCTCGGAGAGCACGGCGAGGGGCGCATCGTTCCCCATCGAGCCGACCGCTTCTTCCCCGGTGCCTGCCATCGGCGCGAGCACCATCCGCAGCTCCTCGCGCGTGTAGCCGAATACTCGCTGGAGCATCGCGAGGGGCAGTCGCTCGCCTCCACGCTTCCGAGAGGGTGTCTTTCCTGCGGCGGGGAGCACGACGCGCTGCTCGGCGACGAGCCGCCGATATGGTCGCAGCGACGCCAGCTCGGCCTTCACATCGTCGTCGTCGCGCAGTCTTCCCTGCGTCGTGTTGACGACGAGCATCCGCCCCGGCTCGAGCCTCCCCTTGGTCCGGATCCGATCCTCGCGCAGCTCGAGGGCCCCCGCCTCCGACGACAGCACGACGAGATCGTCGTCGGTCACCGCCCAGCAGGCGGGACGAAGTCCGTTCCGGTCGGTCATCGCGCCGACCTGCCGTCCGTCGGTGAAGACGAGTGCCGCGGGCCCATCCCACGGCTCCATCAGCGCCGCGTGGTATTCGTAGAACGCGCGCCGATCGTCGGGCATCGTCGTGTCGCCCTCCCACGCCTCGGGGATGAGCATCGCCATCGCGTGCGCGAGCGGCCGTCCGCTGAGAACGAGCAGCTCCAGCACGCTGTCGAGCGACGCGGAGTCGCTCTGCCCCTCGCCGAGCACCGGGAGCAGCTCCTCCATCGCGGCCCCGAAGCGCGGCGACGCGAGCAGCGCCTCACGCATCTTCATGCGGCTGCGGTTGCCGCGCACCGTGTTGATCTCGCCGTTGTGCGCGAGGAAGCGGTACGGATGCGCCAGCGGCCAGGAGGGAAAGGTGTTCGTCGAGAAGCGCGAGTGGACGAGCGCGATCCCGCTCACCACGCGCGGGTCGGCGAGGTCCGGATAGAACCCGCGAAGCTGCTCGGCGCGCAGCATCCCCTTGTAGACGACCGTGCGCCCGGAGAGGCTCGCGACGTAGCAGCGCCGCAGCGCGGGGTTTTCGTGCTCGCGGATCGCGCGCTCGATGCGCTTGCGGACCAGATAGAGCGTGCGCTCGAAGGCGCCCTCGTCATCCGCGTCCAGCGCGAGGCCCGCGCGCGCGACGAAGAGCTGGCGGATCAGCGGCTGCGCGCGCCGCGCCGTCTCTCCCGCGTGCGACGCGTCGGTCGGCACGTCGCGCCAGCCGAGCACCCTGCAGCCCGTCGCGGCGACGGCGTCGGCGATGATTCGCTCGCACGCCGCGCGGTGCTCGGCCTCGCGCGGCAGGAAGACCATCCCCACGCCGTAGTCCCCGATCTCCGGAATCGGCACGCCGAGCGCGCTGCACTCCTGGCGGAGGAAGGCGTGCGGGATCTGGAGGAGGATCCCCGCGCCGTCGCCGGTCGCCGCGTCGGCTCCGGCGGCGCCGCGGTGCGCCAGGCTGCAGAGCAGCCGCAGCGCGCTCTCGACGACGTCGCGCGACCGCGTTCCGTGCACGTGGGCGACGAAGCCCATCCCGCACGCGTCGTGTTCGTTCGCCGGATCGTACAGCCCCTGTCGCTCGGGCATCGTCATCCGCGGTCCTCTCCCGGAGGTGAAACGTCGAAGGTCGGTACGCGAAAGCGCCCGCCAGAGTCTCTCTCTGGCGGGCGCCTGGTCGTGCTGCTGCTCTCGTACGTGCGCGCCTAGCCAGCCCTCCGCGAGATGATCGCGTCGAGAATGGTAATGAGCGGAAGGCGGGTAGCGAGCGTCTGCATTGTCTGAGAATTCTCCAAGGAGCGGGCGACCGGACTCGAACCGGCGACGTCCAGCTTGGGAAGCTGGCATTCTACCAACTGAATTACGCCCGCAGAACCACTGGGACCGACTGCACCAGTGTACCCGCCCGGCGCCCAAAAATCAACGCCGGACGCGGCGCTGCCCCGTGATTTTCGACCTCGCGTCTCCCTGTGCCCGACCATACGTTTCCACGGCCGCACCCTTCCGCCCCGCCGTGACCGATACTACCCAGAGCCAGGCAGTCATCGAGGAAAAGGCCGGCCCGAGGAAGGGCACGGTCCTGATCGTCGACGACAAGACCGAGAACCTCGATGCGTTCGAGGCGATCCTCGAGCCCCTCGGCCATCCTGTCGTCCGCGCCAGCACCT
>DATAIN010000662.1:0-2330 GCA_036262635.1 Gemmatimonadaceae bacterium
CCACTCCGTCCCCACTCCGTCCCCACTCCGTCCCCAGCCTCCCCTCAACGCCTCTCGCCCCGGGCACGTATCCGGATGACAGCCTTGCCTCGGGCTCTCCCGGCAGGCATCGTCTTCGCAGGAGAATGACTCGATCCCGGAGGGTGGAATGAAGGGTCTCGGCTGGGTCCGGATCGTGGCGTCGATCGCGCTGGCCGGCGCGGGGGGCGTGGTGCCCGTGGGCGCGCAGGACAACGGCGACGGCTTTCTCTTCATGACGCCGCGCGCCTCGTTCACGCTGCGCGGTGGGTTCTCCGCGCCGAGCGCGCGCGGGGATCTCTACTCGTTCGTCACCGACCAGTTCACCCTCGGGCGGAGCGATTTCCAGGCGCCGACCATCGACGCCGACCTCTCCTTCCGCCTCCTGCCGCGGCTCGACGCGAGCTTCGGGGTGAGCTACGAGCGGTCGAACCGGAAGTCGGAGTTCCGGCACTTCGTGGACAACAACGACCTGCCCATCGAGCAGTCCACCGCGCTCGCCCGCGTCCCGGTGACGGCGAGCCTCAAGCTCTACCTGGCCCCGCGCGGACGGTCGATCGGGAAGTTCGCCTGGGTTCCCTACCGCTTCGCGCCGTACGTCGGCGCGGGCGGGGGCGCCATGTGGTATCGCTTCATGCAGGAAGGGGACTTCATCGACTTCAACACCTACGGCGTCTTCTCCGACCGCTTCGAGTCGTCGGGTTGGACGAAGACGGCGCACGTGATGGCGGGGGCGGAGTACTCGCTCAATCCGCGGATCGCCCTCACGGGCGAGGGCAGATATCACTGGGCGAAGGCGCAGCTCGGGCGCGACTTCGTCGGCTTCGACGGGATCGACCTCTCCGGATTCGCGCTCACGTTAGGCTTCACGGTCAGGCTCTGACAGGGAGCTCGTCATGATCAGCACCTCCATTCGTCGGCGCGGCGTCGCCGTCGCACTGATCCTCGGCGCGGCGCTCGCGCTTCCCCGGCTCGCCGCCACGCAGTCGGCGCCGGCGGTCAACGGCTGGCGCGCGCTGCTCGGCTGCTGGCGCCCGCTCTCCCCCACCGGCGATCCGGCGACTCGCTGGAGCGTGGTGCCGGCGGGCGATGCGCCGACGCTCTGCATCCTCCCCGGCGCGAGCGAGGTCGCCGCCGAACTGGTCACCGTCTCGGGAGACAGCATCATCGCGCGCGACAGCGTCACCGTCGGCACGACGCGCAGCCGGGAACGCGACGGCTGCAGCGGCACGGAGACCGCGACCTGGAGCGCCGACGGCGCGCGCATCTACCTGCGCTCGCAGTACACATGCTCGGGTGGACTGACGCAGACGTCGAACGGAATCCTCGCGGTGGCCGCCGACGAACACCTGCTCGACATCCAGCAGACGGTGCGCGGTGAGGCGAAGGCGGTCCACGTCATCCGCTACGTCCAGGCTCCGGTACCCGCGGCGCTCCCGCGAGCGATCGCCGCCGCGGTGAACGCGAACGATCTTCCCGCGACGATGGCGCGTGGCGCCGCTTCCGCTCCGCTCACCGTGGCGGCGGTCGCCGAGGCGTCGCACGCGCTCGCGCCGGACGTCGTCGAGGCGCTGCTCATCGAGCGCGGCGACCAGTGGACCACCGACGCGAAGACGCTCGTCGCGCTCGCCGACGCGGGTGTCCCCGGGCGAGTGACCGACCTCCTCGTCGCGCTGAGCTATCCGCGGAAGTTCGCGCTGCGTCCGACCACCGGCGCGCCGGTGCGCCTCGACAGCACGCGCCTGCGGACGGCTGACCGCGTGCTCCTCCCGCCGCCGGGGTATTCGTCGCTCTATGGGCTGTACGGGTACTCGCCGTATGGCTACGGGCGCTACGGCTATTCGCCCTTCGCGTATGCGCCGTACGGCTACGCGGGCTACGGCGGGTACGGGGGCTACGGCTACTACCAGCCGCCGATCGTCGTCGTACGCAACGAGCCGCCGCGCTCGCACGGCCGCGTCGTCAACGGCCGCGGATACACGCGCGACGGATCGGCGGGACAATCGGGCGGCTCCCCGAGCCCGAGCACCGGCAGCTCGGCATCGTCGGGCGGATCGAGTGGAAGCTCCGGTGGATCGAGTGGCTCGAGCGGGAGCTCGAGCAGCGGATCGAGCGGCGGCGGCGAGACGCGGACGGCGAAGCCGAGACCCTGACGGCGGGCAGTAGGCTGGAGGCTGGAGGCTGGAGGCTGGAGGCTGGAGGCGGACGCCGCGACGCCCTCAGCCTCCTGCCATCAGCCTCCTGCCATCAGCCTCCTGCCATCAGCCTCCTGCCATCAGCCTCCTGCCATCAGCCTCCTGCCATCGGCCTCC
>DATAIN010000663.1:0-2668 GCA_036262635.1 Gemmatimonadaceae bacterium
GCGACGGGGCCGATCTTCCGGCGCTGCTCGCCGCGCTGCGCGAGGTGGAGGACCGGGCCGCCCCGGCGCGGCAATGAGGGCCCCCGGTCGGCGGCCGGTGCGTCCCGATAGCGCCTAGGTGTACACGCTCGTTCGCCGCTACATCAAGACCGCGATCGGCTTCCTCGCCTTCGGCCTCGGCATCGGCGGCTGGATGATCGCGCGGCGCGAGCTGTACGACGTCCATCCCTCGAGCTACGTCGTCAGCGCGCACACCCACGCGATCTTCGTCGGGTTCGTGATGATGATGATCCTCGGCGTCGCGCTCTGGCTGTTCCCGCGGCCGGACAGGGAGGACACCCGTTACCGCCCGGCGCGGATCGAGTGGGCGTACTGGCTGCTCACGATCGGCACGGCCGGCCGCGTCGCCGGTGAGCTGCTGCGCACGGCGAGCGGCGCGCGGACGCTGCGCGCGGCGATCCTCGTCTTCGGCGCGGCGCAGATCGTCGCCCTCCTGCTCTTCTTCCACTCGATGTGGTCGCGCATCCGCCCGTTAGGCAGCAGGGCACGCGAGGAGAAGGGCGAGCGGTTCTGACGTCGCCGCCGCGCGTCAGAGGAGGAGCAGCCCGCGCCGGAGCCCGATCGTCACCGCCTCCGTTCGCGTCGAGGCGTGAAGCTTCTGGAAGATCGAGCCGAGGTGGAACTTCACCGTGTGCTCGGAGACGCCGAGCCGCGCGGCGATCTGCTTGTTCCCGAGCCCCTCGGCGAGCATGCGCAGCACCTCCATCTCGCGCGGCGAGAGCTCGGCGTCCGGAGCAGCTCCGCTCTCGCGCGCTGCTGAAGGCGCGGCGGGCCTGAGGACGTCGTCCATCAGCGCGCTCGGGAATGCCGCGAGCCCCGCGGCCGCCGCGCGCGCCGCCGCGACGATCTCCTCCCCGCTCGCCTCGCGCGAGAGCACGACGCGCGCTCCCGATCGAAGCGCGGCGGCGACGAGCGGCCCGTCGGGGGCCTGCGCGATGACGACGACCGCCGGGGTCCGCGCGCCCGCCGGCGCCGAGACCAGAACCGGTCGCGCCACGTCGGGCTCGTCGTCGGGCCCCAGCTCGAGAAGGACGACGTCGGGATCGTGCTCCTCGATCTGCTGGGCGAGCGTGTCGTCCGCGCTCGTGCCGCCGACGACGGTGACGTCGCTCTCGCGGACGAGGATCGACTCGAGCCCGGCCCGTACCACCGGCGACTCGGCGACGACGAGCACGCGCATCGTCAGGTCAGGCGGCGCTGCGCGCGGGAACGCCGAGGAAGCGCTCGACCGCGTGCGCGGGAATCGCGACGCCGAGCCCGCCGACGATCATCGCGTTCACCCCGACCACCGCGCCGTCGGCGTCGGCCAGCGGACCGCCGGAGTTGCCCGGCGCGAGGGTGATGTCGGCGCCGATCCAGGCGTGTCCCGCCGCTCGTGGATGCGCGATGAGGCGGTGCACGATCCCCACCGTGACGACGTTGCTCATCCCGAACGGATGTCCGCACGCGACGACGACGGCGCCGGGGCGCAGCCGCCGCGAGTCACCGAGTCGCGCCGCGCGGAGTCCCGTCGCATCGATGCGCAGCAGCGCGAGATCGCGGCGGGGATCGCGCCGCTCGAGTCGGGCGTCGAAGACGCGACCGTCGCTCAGCTCGACGGCGGCGCGCTCGCCGCGCGCGACGTGCGCGTTGGTCACGATCGTCCCGTCGCTCCGCCAGACGATCCCGCTCCCCGTGCCCCCGTCGTGCCCACGCATGCGGATCTGCACCGTCACCTCGGCGAGTGAGCTCGCGAGCTCGGCGAACCCCGCGCCGGCCGACGCGCGCGCGAGACCATCGAGGATGTCAGCCATCGCTCACCCCTCCCGGCCGTCGGGCGTCCGGCGCGGCCGCTCGGCCACGGTGACCGGCACCTTCGCGATGCTCCCGCCACGGACCACCGTGAGCTCGATCGTGCGGCCGACGCGATCGCCGACCAGCGCGCCGATCTCGCTCGGATCGGCGACCGCTTCGCCATCGACCGCGACGACGACGTCGCCGAGCAGTACCCCCGCTCGATCGGCGGGCCCCTGCGGCTCGACCTTCACGATCATCGCGCCGACCTCCCAGCTTCCGCCCGACCGCGTGCGCAGCGACTCCGTGATGCGCACGGGCTGAATCGCCAGCCCGACGTAGCCGCGCGCGACATGGCCACGCTCGAGCAGCTGCGACACGACTCGCTCGACGGTCGCGACGGGGATCGTCACCGGCATCCCGCGGGCGAGCGCCGAGCTGTTGATGCCGATCACCCGCCCGCGCGCATCGACGAGCGGACTCCCCGAGAATCCGTCGTACACCGAGAGGTCGAGCCGCACGAAGCGCTCGATCTCCCCGCCTCCCCACGTGCGCCACGGGCCCTGCACCGCGCTCACGATCCCCAGCGCTGCCGTGGGCCCTTCGTCACCCGGGCGGCCGACGGCGAGGACCAGCTCTCCCACGCGCGGCGGCTCGTCCGCCGCGCGAAGCTCGGCCGCGCGCGCCGACTTCAGCGACGGTGGAACGCGCAGCACCACGAGATCGGTTCCGCCGTCGCGGCCGGCGACGGCGCCGGTCGTACGCGAGCCGTCGGGAAGCGTGATCGCGATGTCCTCGTCGCGGCGGACGGTGTGATTCGTCGCGACGACGACGC
>DATAIN010000664.1:0-2754 GCA_036262635.1 Gemmatimonadaceae bacterium
TGGGGACGGACTGGGGACGGAGTGGGGACGGAGTCGAGTGTCGCCGGCTCGGCCCCTCGCGCCTCCAGCCGGTCCGCGGCAGCCGCCGCCCCGCCCTCGCAACGCTCGACGAGCACCCTCATCAGCTCCTTCAGCCGCTCGTGGCGGTTCGCGCGGTCGTAGAAGATCGCCGAGATGCCGAACTTCCGCGCCAGACGCTTCCGGTCCACCTCGCGGTCCTTGCCCTTGTCGATGGGAACGAACGCGAAGTGCCGCGGCTCGCCGTAGCCTAACGCGCCGGCGACCTGGCGGAGGATCGCGAGCAGGTCGGGGTCGGTGAGCGAGAAGCCGAAGAAGACGATCCGGTGCATCGCGAAGAGCGCGAAGAGCTTCCGCACGGTGGCGTCCGATCGGACGTACTGGCGGGAGTAGTCCTGGTCGGTGAGGACGATCGTCCGGCATTCGTCGGCGCGGCCGTGCAGGTACACCAGTCGTGGGGACGCGTCGTGCTGGACGAGGCTGAACATCATCCGCAGCACCTCCTGCTCGTCCGCCCAATTCACCGCTTCGATCTTCTCCTTCCGCATCTTCTCGTATGCCAGCTCGAGCGACCGGTCGTAGTTGGTGGTGATGATGTGCCGGAAGGGAAGCCGCACGAGCATGTCGATGCAGTCGTCCTGCTCCGGCGCTACCTCGAAGACGCTCTCTATCAGCGCGAAGTAGCGGTCGTCGTGCAGCCGGTCACGCAGCTCCTCGGCGCGCCAGAGCACGTCGTCGTACTTCGCGAGCGTCTCGGGGAGAGCGCGCACCGTCGCCGCGCCCTGGGGCGCGACCGACTTCGCGTGCTCCTCGACCATGTCGGTCATCCGCTGGAGGAGCTCGTTCCACTGCGGGTAGCCGGCGCGTGCGCTGAATCCGGCGCCGACCAGCGCGAGGGCGTTCCCCGCCGCGACACACCCGGCGAGACGCTCGAAGGCGGTACGATCGTGCTCGGTGTCGAGGAGCTCGGCGGGGCGCATCAGTCCTTCAGCGGCTGGCCGAGGTCGACGACGACCTTCGGGATGTCCAGCGAGTCGTCGGCGAAGTCGAGCGTCACGTTCTGCTTGGGCGCGTTCTTCTCGAGAAATGTCGCCGCGGGAAGCGCCTTCCCGGGATGGAGGAAGTCCTTCCGGTTCGTGAGGTGAATCGTATAGCCACCCTTCGCCCGCACCTTCAGCAGCGACGCCATCGTCGGCTTGTCGGGGTTGTCGTACTTGCCGTTCGCCGAGACGACGTAGTGATCGGCCGTGATCTCCTCGAAGAACTCGTCGGCGAGGTTCCGCCAGCTTCCGTGATGCGGAAGCTTGAGGACGTCGACGTGATACGGCTTGCCGGCCTTCTTCAATCCGCTCTCCTCCAGCGCCTGGATGACGTAGTCGCCGCGCGCGTCGCCGGTCAGCAGCATCTTCTTCCCCCCGCACTCGGCGAGCATCACGATGCTCGAGAGATTGTAGACGGACTTGTCCACGAACTCGGCGAGGGCCACCGGCTCGACCTCGGCGGGCTTGAGCTTCTTGCTCTTCTTCGCCTTCGCGATGTACTTCGCCCAATCGGTCTGCAGCGCGTCGAGCTGTTCCTGACGCGGGCCGACGATCGTGATGGTGAGCCCCGCGCCAAGGTCCTTCTTCAGCGATCCTTTCTTCGGGGTGACGATCAGCTGCTTCGTGAAGCCCGGATTCACCGGGATGCCGAGCTTCGCGGCGTCCCCGCGAAGCTGCCGCCCCTGCGGGATGCTGAGGAGAACGAGCTTCGAGTCCTCCTCCGCTCGCGTGAGCTTCGCGTGGACGCCGCCACCGGTCTCGGCGAGCTTCATCGGTGCGTCGAGCTCCGCCGGCTTCGCGGCCGCCTTCACCGCGTCGTCGAAGCTGTTGTGCCAGAGCTGCGGGACGTCGAAGGTGCGCGGGTCGCCGTCCTCCTTCGCCCGCCGCATCTCGGCGGTCAGCTCGAGGATGCCCTTGATGTGATCCTCATCGACGTGACTGACGGCGACGAGGGCGAGGGGAAGCGGACTGTCGTCGCCGACCCGCGACTGCTTCAGCTCGAGCAGCCGCGGCTCGAGACGCGTCTTGTAGATCCCCGATGGCCCACCGTCGATGACGATCGTGCGTGGGTTGTCGGGGGTGCCGTAGTGCAGGAGGAGACAGTCGCCGTACGCGGCCTCGAGTGCCTCGAGCGTGAAGAGCATGATCTCTCTCCGTTCAGACGGATTGGATGGCGCGGAGGATGTCCACCATCCCCGCGCCCTGGAAGTACCGCTCGCGACCGAGATCGGTCGCCGTGTCGCAGAGAATCTTCTTGACCCGCAGCGGGTTGCCGAGCAGCTCGCGATGCCGCGCCATCAGCAGCACCGCGGCGCCGCTGACGTGCGGCGCGGCCATGCTCGTCCCGTCCTTGGTGCCCGCGCGGTCGCCGATGATCGGCGCGGTGATCTTCTCCCCCGGCGCGACGAGGTCGGGCTTGATGCGCCCGTCGCCGGTGGGCCCCCGGCTCGAGAAGTAGCTGACGCCGTAGGTGTGCGGCGCGCTGCGGTGCGTCGCACCGACGGTGATCACGGCCTCCGCGTTGCCGGGATCGGAGATGCTGATGCTGCGATAGCCTTCCGATTCGCCGTTAGGCGTGGTGAAGCGGAGGTAGCCGTCGTTCCCCGCGGCGGCGACGACCACGACGCCGGAGCTCACGACGCGCTCGCACTCCTCGCAGACCGGCGTCCGTCCGCAGGCGTAGTTGGCTACGTCG
>DATAIN010000665.1:0-1837 GCA_036262635.1 Gemmatimonadaceae bacterium
GCTCCGGTGAGCGACGACCGATGAACTGTGCCTCGCGGGTCCTCCCCCACCTTGCCGAGCGTTCCCGAGAGCCGGCGCTCTGGACGCGCGCCAGTGGCGTCGTGTCGTTCGAGACGTTAGGCAGCGCCGCGGCGGCGGTGCAGCGGGTGGCGCGGCGCGAGGGGCTGCGCGCCGGCGACCCGGTGCTGCTGCTCGCCGAGCCCGGTCCGCAACTCTTCGCGGCGATCACCGGCCTCCTCGCGCTCGGCGTGCCGGTGCTCTTCGTCGAGCCGTGGATGCCCATCGCCGACATCGCGCATGTGGTGGAGCTGGTGCGCCCGCGCGCGT
Source organism: Gemmatimonadaceae bacterium (assembly GCA_036262635.1). Classification (GTDB taxonomy): domain Bacteria; phylum Gemmatimonadota; class Gemmatimonadetes; order Gemmatimonadales; family Gemmatimonadaceae; genus JABFXC01. The sequence continues at coordinate 328 of DATAIN010000665.1, forward strand.
TCGTCGCCGGCACGATCGGCTGGCTCTGGGGGGCGCGGGTCGGGGCGGTGCGCTCGATCCCGCGATGGCTGCACATCGGCAGGATGACGCGAGCGTTGTCGGCTGCCGCGCTGCACATCGAAGAGGTGGACGAGGCGGCACCGGCGGTGATCACCTTCACCTCGGGCACGACCGGAAAGCCCAAGGGGATCGTGCGCAGCCATGGGTACATGTGGCGGCTGCACGAGATCCTCGCCGACCACGGCGAGCGCGACGGGGTCGTGGGGCCGGAGCTCGGCGTGCTCCCCAACCTCGCGTTGTTCCATCTCGGCACCGGCCGCGGGACGGTGATCGTCCCGCGAAGGTGGAGCGACGCCGACCTCCGGGCCATTGCCGCGCTTCCGGCGCGGCTGCAACCGCAGTCGCTGAGCTGCGGGCCGGCGTTCCTGCTCCGCCTCGTCGAATACACCGACCGGGCCGCCGGCTTTCGCGACCTGCGCGCGGTGCATGTCGGCGGCGCGCTCACCGACTGCCGGATCTTCGAGCGTGCGTTCGATCGCTGGCCCGACGCGTCGTTCACCCACGTCTACGGCGGAACGGAAGCGGAGCCGGTCGCGCACGCCGACGCGCGGGTCGCGGTACGGGCAAGCCGCGCCCGGTCACTCTTCCAGACGCTGAACGTCGGTTGGCCGATCCCGGAGATCGAGGCCCGGCCGACACCCGAAGGCCTCCTCGTGCGCGGGCCTAACGTCGCGGCCCCGTTTCCCGGGCACGGCACCGGCGATGGCCCGCGGTGGCATTGCATGGGCGACCGGGTAGTCCCGGGCGAGGAGGGCTGGTGGTTCGGCGGCCGCGTCGCCCAGCCTGAAGAGCAGTTCGCCCTCGAGCAGCGTCTCTACGCCGCGCTCGAGACCAGCAAGTGCTTCGTCGAACGCGTCGACGGGCGCGTCGTGCTCTTCGGCGAGGGCGTGACGGCGAGGGCGCGCGAGCGTGGGATCGCCCTCCGGCGTGACTTTGCCGAGATCGAGGAGGTTCGCGAGCTGGAGATCGTTCGCGATCGCCGTCATCGGGCGCGCATCGACCGCGCACGTTCGCTCGCCAGGGGCGGTTACCGTGCGGGCTGAGAGCCGCGGCCGGTGGTGGATCTACCTGCGCGAGCGCTCGCCACTGCCCGCGCTGGCCATCATCGCGCTCGCCCAGTCGATCTCCGCCTGCTACCTCGTGCGCACGACGATCGATGCGGCCGGCGTGGCGCTCAGCGCGGCGGGCATCGTCGGCCTGCTCGTGCTGATGCGGCTCATGGACGAGGTCAAGGACTACGACAAGGACCGCGTCGCGCATCCCGACCGCCCGCTGCCACGCGGCCTCTTCACGCCCGACGAGATGCGCCACGCATTGCTCGTGCTGGGCTGCGCGCTCGCCGCCTGCGGTGCGCTCGTTGCCGCGCTGCGCTCGGCGGTCGCCGGGGCGCTCTACGTCTTCTGCGTCGCCTACTCGTTCCTGATGTACCGCGAGTTCTTTGCCCCTCGAC
>DATAIN010000666.1:0-1650 GCA_036262635.1 Gemmatimonadaceae bacterium
CGATCTCCGAGTACTCCGCGCTGAGGCGGTCGAGGAAGCCTTCGATGTCGTCGCGCGTGACCATCGGTTTGCCGTTTAGTGAGTGACCCATGCGCATCCTACGGAAGCGCCGGGGGGGATGTTTCGTTTTGCGACGCTGGCCGGGTGTGCCGGATCACCTTCACGAAGGAAGGCGTTGCCAGGAGCGAAGATAACGCCGGGGGGGCGGATTGGTCAGGCCGCAGATGTCCCGTAACCATCGGTAGCCGCCGGGCTGACTAAGCTTCCCGGGTGTCGAAACCGGACCCCTACGTCTCCCTTCGGAGCCCGGACTTCCGCTGGTACGCCGCGAGCCTCGTCGCCTTCACCCTCGCGACCCAGATCCAGGCGACGGTCGTCGCCTGGCAGGTGTACGCCTTGACCCACAACCCGCTCGCGCTCGGCCTCGTCGGGCTCGCCGAGGCGCTTCCCTTCATCGGCGCGGCACTCTTTGCCGGGCACTTCGCGGACATCCACGATCGAAAGCGGATCGCGATGTACGCGATGAGCGTGCAGACCCTCTGCGGGGCGGCGCTCTTCGTATACGCGCTGCGCCCCGCGATCCTGGCGACGCACGGCGTCTGGCCGATCTACGGCGCTGTGCTGGTGAGCGGCCTGGCGCGGAGCTTTCTCGTACCGGCGCGGACCGCATTGAGCGCCGAGATCGTGCCGCGCGAGACGTACGCGAATGCCGTCGCATGGCGGTCGTCGCTCTGGGAGTTCGCCGCGGTCGCGGGGCCGGCACTCGGCGGCATCCTGTATGGGTTCAGCGGCGCGGCTGCCGCGTATGGAACCCAGTTCGCGCTCAGCGCGACGAGCGTCGGTCTCTTCGCGGCGATCGTCTACCGGCCGCGCATCATTCCTGTCGAACCGGGAAGCGTGCGGGAGAACCTGACCGTCGGCATCCGCTTCCTGTTGCGCGAGCCCCAGCTGCTCGGCGCGCAGATTCTCGATCTCTTCGCGGTGCTCTTCGGGGGCGCGGTCGCTCTGCTGCCGATCTTCGCGGCCGAGCGGCTCGGCGTCGGCCCGCAGGGAATGGGGGTGCTGCGGGCGGCACCGTCCGTCGGCGCGGTGACGATGGCGATCGTGCTCGCACATCGCAGGCTCCGCCGCGCCGGTCCGATCCTCTTCGCCTGCGTCGGCGTCTTCGGCCTCTGCTGGATCTTCTTCGCCCTCTCCCGCTCCTTCTGGCTCTCGCTCGGACTGCTCGTCATCAGCGGGATGGTGGACAACGTGAGCGTCGTCGTCCGCTCGACGCTGCTCCAATTGAGAACGCCCGAGCACCTGCTCGGGCGTGTCTCGGCGGTGAATCAGATCTTCATCGGCTCGTCGAACGAGATCGGCGCCTTCGAGTCGGGCGTCGCGGCGCGGCTGCTCGGCGCGGTGAACGCCGTCGTGCTCGGCGGGCTCGTGACGTTAGGCGTCGTCGGCGTCACGGCCTGGAAGTTCCCTGCGCTGCGGGAGCTGGACGAGCTGACGTAGGGCCCGCGGCGCGCGCGGGAGTCGCGGTGCCGGCGACCGCTGGCTGGCGGAGCGCCTCGTCGACGAAGCGGCGGATGCCGGCGCGGAGCTTCGCCATCGACTGCTGCTCGACGTACATCATGTGCCCCGACGCGAAGTACTCGGTGACGA
>DATAIN010000667.1:0-5493 GCA_036262635.1 Gemmatimonadaceae bacterium
GGTGATCGAGCGCGAAGCCTCGTCGGTGATGCTGACCAATTTCGGCGCGGTCCTCAACGATCGGATCTCGCTGGGGCCCGGAATCCGTCAGGATGACGGAAAGCTGGATCTCTGCGTGTTCAGCCCCGGCGGGCTGGTCGACGCGGTCCGCATCCTCTGGCGGCTGGCGCGGAAAGACTTCCGGACGGACCCCTGCATGCTCTTCCGCGCGGGGAGCGTTTTCCGAGTGGAAACCGACCCGCCCTGCGTCGCGCAGGCGGACGGCGAGCTGCTCGGAAATACCCCCTTCGGGGCGCGCGTCGAGCCGCGGGCGGCGACGCTCCTGATACCGAAAAAGTAATCTTTTCCGGTGTCAAGAAGTTTGACGTGCTGTGCCCTTGGAGCGTCTTGAGGGTGGCATGTCAGACTCTTCGTCCTCCTCGGGCTCGGACCGTCGCAGCCCGCCCGCGAGTGGGGACGGAGTGGGGACGGAGTCGACTCCGTCCCCACTCCGTCCCCAGGCGCCACTCGTCGCACCCGTCGGCCCCGACGGGACCGCGGCCTCGGCCCGTGGTGAGCCCGCCGAGGCGATGCGCGAGGTGGCGCGCGACCGCGACCACCTCTTCCTGCTCCACGAAGCGCTCGTCGACGCGGAGCGCGCGGCCTCGCTCCCGGCGCGACTCGAGGTCGTCGTCAACGCGATCCGCAAGATCGGCTTCGGCCGCGTGCTCCTCTCGCTGCGCGACGCGGAGCTCAACCAGACGAAGCTCGTCAGCGTCGGGCTGACCCCGGACGAAGTCCGCGAGCTGCGCGATCGCCCCGCCTCGGGGATCGTCTGGAAGCGGCGCCTCACCTCGCTCGAGCGCTTCCGCGTCTCGCAGTCCTACTATCTGGACGCGGCCGACGAGTGGATCGCGCGCGAGTTCCACGGCGGTCTCCCCAGCCGGCTCGAGCCGAGCGGAGACGCGGAGTGGAATCCACGCGACGCGCTCCTCGTGCCGCTGAAGGGGAGCGACGGGCGCATCATCGCGACGCTCGTCCTCGACGACCCCGCCGACCGCCACCGCCCGACGCTCGCCCGCGTCCGCACGGTGGAGCTGTTCGGGCAGCAGGTGGCGTACATGATCGAGCAGGCGGAGCTGATCGACATCGCGCGCCGTCGCGCCGATCGCCTCGCCCGCCTGCACGACGTCGGCGTGATGCTCGCCCGCTCGCTCGACGAGGGCGACATCGTCGCCGAGCTGGCGCGCCAGATCGGGCGCGTGATGCCCTGCGACGGGATCGTGATCGCCTCGCCCGACATCGAGGAGAACTTCGTCACGACGCTCTTCCGCTCGGTGCGTGGCGTGCGGCGCACTCGCGCCCCGCAACCGTTAGGCCACGGGCCGATCGGCGAGGTGGCGCGAACGGGCCGCTCGGTGCGCATCACGGACTACGACCCGAACAGGAACGCGCTCGCCTCGGCGGACGACATCGTCGGCGACGGCGGGCCGGCGCGCTCGGTGCTCGTCGTCCCGATGCTCGTCGGCGCGAAGCTGCTCGGCGTCATCGGCGTCTACTCGGCGAAGACGAACCAGTACGGCGCCGAGGACGAGGAGGTGCTGCACACGATGGCGGCGCAGACGGCGACGGCGATCATCAACGCGCGCCACTACGCCGAGTCGCAGCGCGAGCAGCGCGCCGGCGAGGCGGTGGCCGACGTCGCCCGCGCCGTCGGCGAGTCGCTCCGGCTCGCCCAGGTGCTCCCGCTCATCCTGCGTCACGCCACCGCGCTGCTCCGCTCGGAGGGCGCCTGCATCGGACTGCGCGCCGGGAGCGAGATCGACATCGTCGAGGCGTCCGGCGCCGCCGAGCCGATGCGCGGAACGAAGGTGCCGATCGCCGACAGCGTCGCCGGCCGGGCCCTCGAGACGGCGACGACGGTGATCTCGAACGACGTCGCCGCCGACGGGGCGTTCCATGGCCCCAGCGTCGACGCGGCCGACATCCAGAAGATCATCATCGCTCCGATGCGCACGAAGCAGGGAAGCATCGGCGCGCTCGCGGTGATCAATCGCGAGAACGACTTCACCGACGCCGACGCGCGGGTGCTGCACCGCCTCGCCGAGCAGGTGGCGGTCGCGGTCGTGAACGCGCGGCTGTTCGAGGAGGTGACCACGCTCGGCGAGCGGCACCGCCGCGTCGTCGAGACGGCGAACGACGCGATCGTTATGACCGACCACGAGCGGCGGATCCTCTTCGCGAATCCCGCGGCGGAGGGACTCTTCGGCCGCGGGCGCGACCTCGTCGGCACGCCGTTGGTGGAGACCGTCGCGCCGGAGATCCGCGACGAGGTGCGCGAGCGCGAGCGGCTCGGCCTCGACGGAAAGCCGCAGCGCTACGACGCGATCGTCGTCCGTCCGGACGGGGAGCGCCGCTACGTCGCGGTGAGCACCGCGCCGCTGCGCGAGGGCGACCGCGTCACCGGCACCGTCGCCTCGCTGCGCGACATGACCGCCGAGCGGCGGGCGCGCGAGGCGATGACGCAGTCCGAGGCGCGCTACCGCAACCTCGTCGAGTCGGCGTCGGACGCGATCTACACGATGGACGCGCGCGGCGCGATGACCTCGGCGAACGACGCGACCTGCGCCCTGCTCGGCCGCACGCGCGAGGACCTGCTCGGCCGCGCGGCGATCCCGCTGATCTTCAACGACGACGTGGACGAGGCGAAGCACAACTTCCGCCTCACCCTCGCCGGGGAATCGCGCCGTTACGAGGCGCGGATCATCGCGGCGAACGGCGAGCCGCGGCTGATCTCCGTGACGAACACCCCCATCCGCCACGCATCGGCGGTGGTCGGGGTGCTCGGCGTCGCGCGCGACGTCACCGAGGATCGCGCCCGCGCCGAAGCGCTCGAGCGTTCCGAGGCGCGCTACGAGCGGCTGGTCGAGTCCGCGGCCGACGCGATCTTCACCCTCGACCGCGACATGCACTTCACCTCGGTGAACCGGGCCCTCGAGCACGGCACCGGTCGCGGCCGCGACACCATGCTCGGGCACTCGGCGCTCGAGATCTGCGATCCGCGCGACGCGGAAGCGATGCGCGAGGCGCTCGCGGCGACGATGCGCGGCGAGCGCCCGCGCGTCGAGGTCCGCTACCTCGGCCCCGACGGCGAGCCGCGCCCGGCGTCGCTCATCGCGGCGCCGATCATGGAGCGCGGCGAGATCGTCGGCGCGTTAGGCATCGTCCGCGACGTGACCGAGGAGAAGCGCCTCGTCGAGCAGCTCCTCCAGCAGGAGAAGCTCGCCGCGATCGGACAGCTGGTGAGCGGGGTGGCGCACGAGCTGAACAACCCGCTCGCCGGGATGATGGCCTTCTCGGAGCTGCTTCTCGCCCAGTACGATCCCGCGGACGAGAAGCGGCACGTGCTCGAGAACATCAACCACGAGGCGAACCGCGCCGCGAAGATCGTCCGCAACCTGCTGACCTTCGCGCGCCGGCACCAGCCCGAGCGTCAGGCGACCGACATCAACCAGGTCCTGCTCGACACCGTGGAGCTGCGCCGCTACGCCCTTCGCGTCGAGCAGATCGAGCTCGCGGTGGAGCTGGACGGCACCCTGCCGAAGACCTGGGCCGACCCCTTCCAGCTCCAGCAGGTGTTCCTGAACCTGCTCTCGAACGCCGAGCAGGCGCTCGAGCACTGGACGGGCGAGCGCCGCCTGACGGTGAGCACGAAGCGCGAGGGGAAGCACATCGTCATCCGCGTCGCCGACAGCGGGCCGGGGATCGACGCAGCGCAGGTCGACCAGATCTTCAACCCCTTCTACACGACGAAGGGGGTGGGGAAGGGTACGGGGCTCGGGCTCTCGATCTCCGACGGCATCGTCCGCGAGCACAACGGACGGATCACGGTGACGTCGAAGCCGGGCGCGGGCGCGACCTTCATGATCGAGCTTCCGATCGACACGCCGGCGACGACGAAGCCCGTCGCGGCACCGCCCGTCGCGGCGGAGGAGAACACGCGGTCCCGCCGCGTGCTCGTCGCCGACGACGAGAGCGCGGTGCGCGAGGCGCTCCAGATCTTCCTCCGCTCGCTCGGCCATCACGTGGACGTCGCGAGCTCGGGGATGGAGGCGATCGCCCGCCTCGAGAGCCGCCGCTACGACGCGATCCTCCTCGACCTGCGCATGCCGGACATGGCGGGCGGCGCGGTCTACGACAAGCTCGCGCAGACGGATCCCGAGCACGCGGCCCGCATCATCTTCGTCACCGGGGACGCCTTCAGCGACTCGGCGCGCGCGCTCATCGAGCGCAGCGGACGCCCCTACATCAGCAAGCCGTTCGCGCTCGAGGACGTGGCGCGAGTCATCTTCACCGCCGCAGCCTGATGGCCACGATTCTACTCATCGACGACGAAGCGGACATCACCGCGACGCTCGCGCGATTCTTCGAGCGGGCACGCCACCAGGTCGTGAGCGCGCACAGCGCCGCGGAAGGGCTCGCGGTGTTCCGCCATCTGCGACCCGATCTCGTGATGCTCGATCTGAACCTTCCCGACAGCTCGGGGCTCGACGTGCTCGCGCGGCTGCAGGAGGAGCAGGCGGTCGTCATCATGCTCACCGGCCAGGCCGACGTCGAGACCGCGGTCGAGGCGATGCGCAACGGCGCGGAGAACTTCCTCACGAAGCCGGTGGAGCTGGCGCACCTTGGTGCCGCCGCCGACCGCGCGCTGGAGAAGGCGCGGCTGCGCGAGATGAATCGGCTCCTCGCCGGACGGCGCGGGGGGACGGCGAGCTCCGGCGCGCTGCTCGGCGTCTCGGCCGCCATGCGCGACATCGCCGAGCAGATCGCGCTCCTCGCCCGCAGCGAGAAGACCACCGCGCTCCTCCTCGGCGAGAGCGGCACCGGGAAGGGGCGCGTCGCCGAGATGATCCACGCGCAGAGCCCGCGCGCCGCGCGGCCATTCGTGGAGGTGAACTGCGCGAGCCTGACCGCGGATTCGCTCGACACGGAGCTGTTCGGCCAGGAGCGCGTCGGCTCGAACGGGGACAGCGGGTCGCGGAAGATGGGGCTCGTCGAGGTGGCTGACGGCGGATCGCTCTTCCTCGACGAGATCGCCGATCTCGACGGGACGCTCCAGCCGAAGCTGCTCCGCGTCCTCGAGGGAAAGAGCTTCCGCCGCGTGGGCGGGACGGAGGAGGTCCGCGCCCAGGTCCGCCTGATCGCGGCGACGAGCAAGGATCTCGTCAACGAGGTGACCGCGGAGCGCTTCCGCGAGGACCTGTATTATCGGCTGAGCGTCATGCCGATCACCCTGCCGCCGCTCCGCGCGCGGACGCGCGAGGACCTCGTGCAGCTGATCGGCGCGGTCCTCGACGACCTGCGCCCCCAGCTCGGTGAGGCGCCGGAACGGGTCGCCGACGCCGCGCTCGAGCGGCTGCTGAAATACGCCTGGCCGGGCAACATCCGCGAGCTGCGCAACGTGCTCGAGCGGGCGATGATCATGGCCCGCGGTTCGGCGGAGATCCTGCCGGG
>DATAIN010000668.1:0-2417 GCA_036262635.1 Gemmatimonadaceae bacterium
TTGCCGATCTGGGCGATCCCGAAGGGCGGCTTGCGGCGCGCGTACTGCAGCGTCGTCTTGAAGGCGAGGAAGATGCCCTGCGCCGTCTCCGGACGCAGGTAGACGGTCGAGCCGGCGTCCTTGACGGGCCCGATCGACGTCTCGAACATCAGGTTGAACTCGCGCGCCTCGGTGAGGTCGCACTCCGGCCCCTGGCCCGGCGGCTTGGACGGCTTGCGCGGGCACCGCAGCTCGGGCAGGTGGTCGGCGCGGAAGCGCTGCCCGCACGCGCGGCAGTCGACGAGCGGATCGGTGAAGCCGGCGACGTGCCCGCTCGCCTCCCAGACGCGCGGGTGCATGAGGATCGCCGCGTCGAGCCCCTCGATGTCGTCGCGCATCCGGACCATCGCGTTCCACCAGCGGTCCTTGATGTTCTTCTTCAGCTCGACGCCTAACGGTCCGTAGTCCCAGACCGATCCGGTGCCGCCGTAGATCTCGGAGGACTGGAAGATGTACCCGCGCCGCTTGCAGAGCGACACGAGCTTGTCCATGACGTCAGGAAGGGCGGAAGCAGCTGGCATTGCGAGGGAGAGAGTAGGATTGGCGCAATATAGGGGATGCGGGGTCACGGGAACCAGCGATGCGGGGTGGCCGGCGCTGCGCGCGGCGAGACCGCGATACGAGATGCGGGATACGGGAGACACCTGATGCGGGATGGGGCCGAGCGCGGCGCCGCAGGCGGCCCGCGCTCGGCCAGTCCCGTATCATCGCGGTTTCTCGCATCCACGCATCTCGGATCGCGGTCTCGCGGCCGCGCCAAAGGCGCGCCGCCCCCCCGCATCGCTAGCTCCCGACGCCCCGCATCCCCCCCGATACCAACCGCTTCACGATCATCTCTCCATGCCCGCGACCGTTCTCGATGAACGTCTTGTTCGCGTCGTAGCCTGACGCGATGACGCCGGCGATGAAGACGCCGGGGACGGAGGTCTCCATCGTCGACGGATCGTGCGCGGGGATGCCCGTCGTCGGATCGAGGGGGACACCGAGCTGCTCGAGCAGCCCGGTCTCCGGCATGTAGCCGATCATCGTGTAGACCCGGTCGGCGCGGAGGCGCTCCTCGCCGCGCGGGGTGGTGATCACCACGTCCTCGCGCTCGATCCGGGCGACCCGCGATTCCCAGCGGGCGGCAATGCTCCCCTCGGCGATCCGGTTGGTCAGGTCGGGCAGCACCCACGGCTTGATGTTGCGGTCGAAGGTCGGGCCGAAGTGCACGAGGGTGACGCGGGCGCCGGCGCGGTAGAGCTCCAGCGCGGCCTCCACCGCCGAGTTGCCGCCGCCGACGACCACGACGTCGCGATCGAAGTCGTCGTGGCCCTCGCGGAACCGATGCGTGACGTGCGGCAGCTCCTCGCCCGGCACGCCGAGCCGGTTCGGCCGGCCGAAGTATCCCGTCGCGACGACGATCGCCCGCGCCCTCGTCTCGTGCTCGATCCCCACCTGCGTGCGCGAGCGCAGCAGGAAGCGTGCGCCCTCCGGACCATCGACTAGGGCCGCCGACTCGACGCGCTCGTACTGCCGCACGTCGAGCGCGAAGTGCTTCACCAGCGCGCGGTAGTAGGCGAGCGCGTCGCGGCGGGTCGGCTTCTCCGTCGGCACGACGAAGGGGACGTCTCCGATCGAGAGTCGCTCCGCGGTCGAGAAGAAAGTCATGTACGTCGGGTAGCCGGCGATCCCGCTCACCACGCAGGCGCGGTCGAAGAGCACCGCGCGCAGGGCGGCGCGCTTCGCGGCGATTCCCGCGGCGAGCCCGCAGGGGCCCGCGCCCACTATCGCGAGATCGACCACGCCCTGCTCCACCATCGCCCTATCCGATGCCGTGCAGGCCGATGATCTGGTCGCGCCGTGTCCCCACGCTCACGTACGAGATCGGCGTCTCGCACAGCTCCTCGATGCGATCGATGTAGCGCCGCGCCGCGCCCGGAAGCTGCGACAGCCGCCGCGCCTCGCTGGTCGGACGCTGCCAGCCGTCGTGCCACTCGTACTTCGGCGTCAGCCGCTCGAGCGCCGAGACGTCGCCCGGGAACTCGGTGTGCAGCTCGCCGTCCACCTCGTAGCCCGTGCAGATCGCCAGCTTGTCGAAGGTGTCGAGCACGTCGAGCTTCGTCACCGCGAGTCCGGTGAGCCCGTTCACGCGCGCCGCGTAGCGCACCACCACCGCGTCGAACCAGCCGCAGCGCCGCGGGCGGCCCGTCGTCGCGCCGAACTCGTTGCCTAACCGTCGCATCCGCTCGCCGAGCACTTCGTCCAGCTCCGTCGGGAGGGGGCCGTTGCCGACGCGCGTCGTGTACGCCTTCACCACGCCTAACACCGCGTCGATCTCCGTCGGCGCGATGCCCACGCCGATCGCCGCGCCGCCGCTCGTGGTGCTGCTCGACGTC
>DATAIN010000669.1:0-5381 GCA_036262635.1 Gemmatimonadaceae bacterium
TGATCTCCCTCGACCCTTCCAGGTCCGCGAGGAACATCGCCTGCGCCTCGGCGCCTAACGCGACGTCTTCCACCACCGCGTCGAGCTCGAAGTTGATCGCGACGCCGAGTGGGTTGAAGTCGGTCGAGCCGACGCGGACCCAGCGGCCGTCGACGACGCTCGTCTTGGCGTGCATCATCTCGCCCTGCCACTCCCAGATCCGGACACCGTTGGTGAGGAGGCGGCGGTAGGTGCGGCGGGTCAGCCAGGGGATCCACGGGTGGTCCGCGCGATGGGGGACGAGGATGCGGACGTCCACCTCGTCGCGCGCCGCGCCGCAGAGCGCCTCGATCTCGGCGAAGCTCGGCACGAAGTACGCGCTCGCGATCCAGATCGAGCGCTCGGCGGCGACGGCCTGCATCTGCAGCGCGCGCGCGACGCGGAAGCGGCCCGGCTCACCCTCGACGATCCCGACGAGCGCGGGCTCGTGTGTCGCCGGGTCGAGGTGCGTCCGGTGCGCGCGGCGCGAGACGAAGCGGTGCGCCCCGCGACGCTCGCGTCCGATGGTGCGACGCCACATCGTCTCGAAGGCGGAGCGCATGTCCATCGCGGCCGGCCCCTCGATCTGCACCGCGGTGTCGCGCCAGCGCGAGCGGCGCTGCTTGAGCACTCCCGTCGTCCACTCGCGGCCCAGTCCGACGCCGCCGGTGATTCCGCAGCGGTCGTCCACGACGAGCAGCTTGCGGTGGTCGCGCGGAACGATGCCGAGCCAGCGGCGGAACCCCGGCGGCGAGAAGACGCGGACGTCGACCTTTCCCGCGCGCAGCCTCGCGAAGAACCTGTGCGAGGTGCCGCGGATCCCGATCCAGTCGCAGAGCAGCCGCACCTCGACCCCGCGCGCCGCCGCGGCGAGGAGCGCAGTCGCGAAACGCTCGCCGACTTCGTCGGAGCGCAGGATGTAGCTCTCGAGGCACACAGTGCCTCGAGAGCTGTCTATGAGAGCGATCATCGCGTCGAACGTCGCCGGCCCGTCGCGGAGGAGGGTGACGCGATTCCCGCTCGACACGTCGGCCGCGGCGATGCGCCAGAGCCCGCGCGCGAACGATGGTCCGGGACGGACCGGAAGATCCGCCTCGACTGGCGAGCTGGACATGGGGGAAAGTTCGCGGGTGGGGCGGGGGAAGTCTATGTGCGGCCGTTAGCCTTTAGCTGTTAGCAGTCAGGAACTGCGGTCACCGCAGTCGCTCGACGCTAACGGCTAATGGCTAATAGCCGACGTCGGCCCTTGCCCCTGCCCCCCGGCTCCTGCGATATACCCCGCATGATCAACATCGACCTCACCGGGCGGCGCGCGCTGGTCGCGGGCGTCGCTGACGACGGCGGCTTCGGGTTCGCGATCGCGAAGTCGCTCGCCGAGGCGGGTGCCAGCGTCTGCGTCGGGACGTGGCCACCCGCGCTCAACATCTTTCTCAACCTCCTCGAGCGCGGCAAGATGGACGAGTCGCGCAAGCTCTCGGACGGGAAGCTGCTCGAGTTCGAGAAGATCTATCCCCTCGACGCGGCGTACGACACGCTCGACGACGCGCCGCAGGACGTGCGCGAGAGCAAGCGCTACAAGGACACCGGCGACTTCTCGATCGACGGGATGGCGAAGCGACTCGTCGCCGACTTCGGCGACAAGCCGCTCGACATCCTCGTCCACTCGCTCGCGAATGGCCCCGACGTGAAGAAGCCGCTGCTCGAGACGAGCCGGAACGGCTACCTCACCGCGGTGAGCGTCAGCGCGTACAGCATGATCGCGATGGTGAGCCGGCTCGCGCCGTTGATGCGCGAGGGCGGGTCGTTCCTCTCGCTGACCTACATGGCGAGCGAGCGCGTGATCCCCGGCTACGGGGGCGGGATGTCGAGTGCGAAGGCCGCACTGGAGAGCGACACGCGCGTCCTCGCCTTCGAGGCGGGGCGCAAGTACGGCGTCCGCGTCAACACGATCAGCGCCGGCCCCTGGGCCTCGCGCGCCGCGAGCGCGATCGGCATCATCGGGAAGATGATCGACTACTGCAAGCAGAACTCCCCGCTTCAGGACCCGGTGACCGCGGACGACATCGGCCACACGGCCTGCTTCCTCGCGAGCCCGCTCGCGGCGGGGATCACGGGATCGACGGTGTACGTCGACAAGGGGTACCATACGATGGGAATGGCGGTGCCGACGGAGTGATGCGGGAACTCGGGAACCAGCGATGCGAGGGGGCGGCACGCGCGTAGCGCGTGGCCGCGAGACGGCGATACGCGATGCGCGGATGCGGGAACATCATGATGCGGGAGGGGGCCGAGCGCGGCGCCGCAGGCGGCCCGCGCTCGGCCAGTCCCGTATCGTCTGGTTGTTTCCCGTATTCTCGCATCTCGTATCGCGGTCTCGCGGCCGCGCCAAAGGCGGGCCGCCCCCCCGCATCGCTGGTTCGACTGCACCCGCATCACTGTTCGAAAACTTCTTCCCTCCGGGTCCCATGCGCACACTGATTCTCGCCGCCACGCTGCTCCTCGCGCCGAGCGTTCTCCCGGCACAGGACCAGAAGCAGGACTCGATCCTCTCCGTCGCGAAGTATCTCGACTTCGAGACCGTCGCCGATCCGCGGATCTCCCCGGATGGATCGCAGATCGTCTACACGCGGCGCTGGGTCAACGCGCAGGAGGATCGCTGGGACTCGGCGCTCTGGATCATGAACGCCGACGGCTCGCGCAATCGCTTCCTCGTGAAGGGGGCCAACGCCGCCTGGTCGGCCGACGGGAAGCGCATCGCGTATCTCGCCGAGGGCGAGCCGAAGGGGACGCAGATCTTCGTGCGCTGGATCGACGGGAACGGCGAGAGCACGCAGATCACGCGCCTCACGCAGACGCCGGCGGACATCCGCTGGTCGCCTGACGGATCGACGATCGCCTTCACGATGCTCGTCCCGGCGACGCCGTCGAGCGCGTGGAAGATCGACCTGCCGACGCCGAAGGGGGCGAAGTGGACGGACGCGCCGCGGATCGTCGAGCGGCTGCACTACCGGCAGGACCGGCGCGGCTTCCAGGAGATCGGCTACACGCATCTCTTTACCGTCTCCGCCGAGGGCGGGACGCCGAAGCAGCTGACGAAGGGTGAGTGGAGCGTCGGCGCGCGCTTCGACCAGCTCCCCGGTGGCGTCGTCTACGCCTGGACGCCGGACGGGCGCACGATCGTGGTCGAGGGGCTGCAGGACTCGACCGCGGACCTCAACTATCGCGACGCGGCGCTGTTCGCGGTGAACGTCGCCGACGGCGCGACGCGTCGCCTGACGGCGGAGCGCGGCACCTGGCATTCGCCCGTCGTCTCCCCCGACGGCCGGCGCATCGCCTACGCCGGCGCGCCGTACGGCCGCTACAGCTACCGCGCCGAGGACGTGTGGGTGATGGACGCCGACGGGAGCAACGCGCGGCTGCTGACGAAGGGCTTCGACCGCGACCCGGGTGACCTCGCCTGGTCGAGCGACGGGAGCACCGTGTACTTCACCGCGGCGCAGAACGGATCGCTCAACGTGTACGCGGTGCCGGCGAGCAGCGGCACGCCGCGCGCCGTGACCAGCGGTGTGCAGGCGATCGCGTTAGGCAGCGTCGCCCGGACGGGCGCGGCGGCGGGCACGCGCAGCACGCCGACGCAGCCGGGGGACGTCGTCCGCATCCAGCTCGCCGGCGCGAAGGGTTCCGCGGCGGGGAGCGTCGCGCAGCTCACGCACGTGAACGACGACCTGCTCGCGGGAGTGAAGGTCGGTGCGGTGAAGGAGCTGTGGATGACGTCGACGAACGGCGCGCGCGTGCAGGGGTGGATCGTCACCCCGCCCGGCTTCGACGCGTCGCGGAAGTATCCCATGATCATGGAGATCCACGGCGGGCCGCACTCGCTCTACGCGACGTCGTTCAACTACATGCACCAGAACTTCGCCGCGAACGGCTTCGTGGTGCTCTACATCAACCCGCGCGGCTCGACGGGGTACGGGAGCGAGTTCGGGAACGCGATCGAGCGCGCCTACCCGGGCGTCGACTACGAGGACCTGATGGTCGCGGTCGACACGGTGGTGAAGCGCGGCTTCGTCGACGAGCGGCGGATGTACGTCGGCGGCTGCTCCGGCGGCGGCGTCCTCTCGAGCTGGGTGATCGGCCACACCAACCGCTTCGCCGCGGCGGCGGTGCGCTGCCCGGTGATCGACTGGATGAGCTTCATCGGCCAGACCGACGTCCCGCTCTTCACGCAGAACTTCTTCGACAAGCCGTTCTGGGAAGACCCGAGCAAGTGGCTCGCCCAGTCGTCGCTGATGTACGTCGGCAAGGTGACGACGCCGACGATGGTGATGACCGGCGAGCTCGATCGCCGCACCCCGATCGCGCAGTCGGAGGAGTACTACGCCGCGCTGAAGATGCGCGGCGTCCCGGCGGCGCTGCTCCGCTTCGAGGGCGGGTACCACGGCACGGGCTCGAAGCCATCGAACTTCATGCGGACGCAGCTGTACATGATGAGCTGGTACAACCGGTGGACGCGACCGGCGGCGGACGCGACGCCGGTGGCGACGGCGAGTGGGGAGAAATAGAACGGTCGAGGTGTGGGGGGATGCGGGTGCATCTGAACCAGCGATGCGAGGGGGCGGCACGCGCGTAGCGCGTGGCCGCGAGACGGCGATCCGGGATGCGCGGATGCGGGAAACAGCTCTAAACGGAAAGGGCCGACTGCGGCGCTGAAAGCGCCGCGTGTCGGCCCTTAGTCCGATCAGGTAGTTTCCCGTATTCTCGCATCTCGTATCGCAGTCTCGCGGCGCTTCGCGCCGCCACCCCGCATCGCTGCTTCGACTGCACCCGCATCGCCCTTTCCCGCATCGCCCATGCCGACCGAGCAATACCACGAGCCGCCAGATGAACTCTCCGAGAAGACCCGCACCTTCGCCCGCATGATCGCCGGCCTGCAGGAGGAGGCCGAAGCGATCGGGTGGTACGAGCAGCGGATCTCCCTCGAGAAGGACCGCACCGCGCGCGCGATCATGCAGAACGCGCAGCACGAGGAGATGAAACACTTCGGGATGAGCCTCGAGTTTCTCCTGCGAAAGAAGCCCCAGTGGCGCGAGGTGCTCGAGGGGATCCTCTTCAAGCCCGGCGACATCGTCGAGCACGGGGACGAAGCCGAGGAGGCGAGCGAGTGAGAGCAGCCGTTAGCCATTAGCCGTTAGCGTTGAGCGACCGCGGTAGAACCGCGCGAAGGGGAACGACGACGGCGGCCGGAGGAAATTCCCCCCGGCCGCCGTCTCTTGGCGCTAACGGCTAATGGCTAACGGCCGATTGGCTAGCGGGGCCCGTACAGCCGCCCCCTCACCGCCTCCCACAACCTCCGCGTCACCTCC
>DATAIN010000670.1:0-3049 GCA_036262635.1 Gemmatimonadaceae bacterium
CGACGACGAGCACGACGTCGGCGCCGACCTCGGCGAGCTTCTGCGCGACGCTGCCCACGCCCGGGGCGCCGGCGACCATCGCGTGCACCTCGCCGCCGCCGCTCGCGTCGGCGAGCGCGCGCGCGACGGTCACGGCCTCCAGCCCGGCCTTGCGCAGCTCCCCGCCGCGCGTCTCCGCGAATGCGAATACGTTCGCCATCAGAGCACCTTCGCCTCGGTCTGGAGGAGTCGCACGAGCTCCGGCACCGCGGCCGCGCCCTCGCCGATGATCCGGCCCGGCGCACGCTCGGCGGGCAGCTCCATCGCCGCGACGGTGATCGTGCCCGCGTCGAGCTGCGCGGGCTTCGTCTCGAGCGGCTTCTTCTTCGCGGCCATGATCCCCTTGAGGTTCGGGAGCCGCTCCTTGTTGAGCCCTTCGTCCACCGTCAGCACGACGGGAAGGGGGAACTCGACGATCTCGCTCGCCCCTTCGAGCTCGCGCCTGGCGGTGCCGCGCCCGTTCGCGATCTCCAGCGACGAGATCGCGCTGACGCAGGGGAGGCCGAGCAGCTCGGCGACCATCGGGCCGACCGACTGGTCGGCGCTGTCGATCGCGACCTTGCCGAAGAAGATCACATCCCACTGCGCCGCCTTGAGCTCCGCGGCGAGCGCGCGCGCGACGGAAAGCGGATCGGCGGGCGCGCGGTCCGCCTTGAGCTGGATGCCACGGTCGGCGCCCATGCTGAGCGCCTTGCGGATCTGCTCCTGCACCGCGTCGGGTCCGAGCGAGACGACGACGACTTCGCCCGCGCCGGTCTTCTCCTTCAGCTGGAGGGCCGCTTCGACCGCCCAGAGGTCGAAGTCGTTGACGTCGTACTTGAGCCCAGTCTCGTCGACGGACTTCCCGTCGGCGGCGATCCTGAATCGCACGTCCATGACGGGGACGCGCTTGATGCACACGGCGATCTTCACCCGTGCCGCTCCCATGTGAAAGAATTCACATGAAACATAGCGGCGAGCAGAAGGCGGTCAACCGGCGGCCGCCCGACTTGCGCGTCGCCTCCCGCGCGTCAACGCAGCCGCAGCGGGCGGTCGAGCGGCGGGGCGGGAAGATCCAGGCGCAGCTTCAGGCCGAAACCCACGATCGCACCCGCGACCAGTCCACCGACGTGCGCCGCGTTGTCGATGTGCGGATTCGCCGCGCCGAGGACGAGCGTCAACAGCGCCCAGGCACCGAGCACCACGAAGATGCGATTGTCGCGCATCGCGAGCACGTCGCGGTGCCGGTGCAGCAGCACCAGCAGCGCGCCGAGCAGGCCGAAGATCGCGCCCGACGCGCCGACCGAGGGGCCGGGATCGGTGAGAACGCTCGCGAGCGATGCGGCGGTGGCCGAGATGACGTAGACGCGCACGGTCGCAAGCAGCCCGACGCCATGCTCGAGCGCCATCCCCACGATGTACAGGCAGACCATGTTGCCGAGCAGGTGGTCGAGCCCACCGTGCAGGAAAGCGGCGGACCAGAGCCGCCAGATTTCACCTTCGAGCAGCACGCGATCACGCGCCAGGCCACCCGCGGCGACGATGGCTTGCGCGCTCGCGAGACCGTAGGCGTCCGTCTGATGAATGAACGAGAGGACGTTCGCGAGGATGAGCAGCAGGGTGAGCGTCGGCAGCACGCTCATCCCGCGCTCGAAGTCGCGGCGACGCGGGCGCTCCTCGCGCGCACCGGCGACGCTCGCCGCCGGGGTGGCGAGCATCGACCGGTCGATGCGCAGCGGCTGCTCGGCCGGCTGCTGCTCGCTCATCGCCGCGCGCGAGCGGTCAGCGGCGCTCGCCGGTGTCGAGCATCACGCCGAGGGCGAGGGCGAGCCGGCGATCGAGCTCGCGCTGCTTGTCCTCGCGCAGATCGAGCGCGTAGCGATCGAGGATCGTCAGCTTGCGCTGGAACTCGCCGAACACCTTGTCGTCGCTCGGACGGAGGAAGACGAAGTTGGTGCGCAGCAGCCCGTACATCGGCCCCATGAAGCGGCGCAGCAGAGCGAGGATCACCGAGTCCTCCTTCGCGATGCAGACCGTCCTGCCGCGCGCGTCGGTGACGTTCCACCGCTTCCGGAAGATGTCCCAGAGGTAGTTCTTGGTGAAGCGGCCGATCGGCTTGCCCTTCGCGTCCCGCACGGTGAAGGTGGCCTCGAGCCACTGCATCGCCTTCTCCTGCTCGACCATCAGGAGCTTCTCGGTCTTGCGGTCGTCGCGGTAGAAGGTGACGTGGCGCTTGGGGATCGTTCTCGCGAGCACGAAGATCGCCCCCGCCCCGGCGCCGGCGAGCCCGATGAGCAGCGCAACGAGCTGCGCCGCACCCTTGGGCAGCGCCTCGCTGATCGACACCGAGGCGACCACCAGCACCATGAGCGTGCCGAACATCGCGGCGATCGCGGCGATATTGCGCAGGAAGTTCAGCGGGCGCTCGATGAAGGCGATCTTCTGCCCCGACTCGTCGGCGACGTAGTACTTCTCGTTCAGCGCGAGCGCTTTCTGATTGAGCAGGAAGAGGTCGCGATCGAAGACCGGGTCCGCCTGCGACTCCGGCGTGAAGGGGACACCGGCGGCGGGCGCCTGGCCGGACGCTCCGCAGCGAGGGCACTCGACCATCCGGCCGGCGAACTCGTCACGCAGCGAGTAGGAGCCGCCGCACGCACACTGGTACTGGACAGGCATTGGAGTCGCGGTGAGCCCGCGGCCCCACGAGTCGGTGTGACTCGCGGCTCGGCGCACGGTCGTCGATGATCTGACGACCGGTGCGGAGCGAGCGCAACCTTAGATTCCCCGTCGCCGGGCGTGGGTTCAACACGGCGACGTGGAATGTGGGAAGTGCTTCCGGCGCCCCTTATTCGAAGGCGTTCAGGCCTGTCACGGCCTGCCCGAGGATGAGGGTGTGGATGTCGTGCGTTCCCTCGTAGGTGTAGACGCTCTCGAGGTTCGCCATGTGGCGCATCGAGGCGTATTCGGCGAGGATCCCGTTGCCGCCGAGCATGCGCCGCGCCTCGCGGGCGATGTTGGTCGCCATGTTGAC
>DATAIN010000671.1:0-2488 GCA_036262635.1 Gemmatimonadaceae bacterium
GGTGAGTCGTAGCGCGCCGGCCGCCCCTCGATGAGCCGCTGGTTCCGGCTCGCCGGACTGCCGCAGATCACGCAGATCGCATGGAGCTTGTCCACCAGCTCGGCGACCGCCATGAGCTGGGGCATCGGCCCGAACGGCTCGCCGCGGAAATCGGTGTCGGTGCCGGCGAGGATGACCCGGCGGCCGCGCGAAGCGAGCGAGGTCGCCAGCGCGACGATGCCCGTGTCGAGGAACTGCGCTTCGTCGATCGCGATGACGTGCGCCGTCGGATCGACGCGGCCCGCGATCGCCGCCGAGCTGTCGATCGGAATCGCCTCCACCGTGCGGCCATCATGGCTCGAGACCGAGTAGAGGCCCGCGTAGCGCTCGTCGAGGTGTGACTTGAAGACCTGCACGCGCTTGCGCGCGATGATCGCCCGGCGTACGCGGCGGATCAGCTCCTCGCTCTTCCCGCTGAACATCACACCGCAGATGACCTCGATCCATCCGCCGGTGCTGGTGAAGTAGGTGTCGCTCACCGCTCGCCACGCTCCTCCCGCGGGCGGCGCGGCCGCGTCGGACGGTCACCACGATCGGGACGCGGGCCACGCTCGCCGCGGAATCCGCCGGTCCGCTCACCGCGCTCGCCGCGTGCACTGCGTTCGGGCCGATCGCCGCGCGGCGCACGCTCGCGGCTCCCGCCGAAGCCACGCGCACCCTCGTCGCGCGGCGGGCGATCGCGCTCGAGGCGGGCGACGACGCGACGCCCCTTGATCGACGCTCCCGTCATCTTGTCCGCCACCGAGCCTGCATCCACCCCGACGATCTCGACGAGCGAATGCGTGTCGTGCACCTCGACCTTCCCGACGTTCTGCCCGGTGATCCCCGCGGTGCCGGCGATCGCGCCCACGAGATCGCCTGGGCGCACGCCATCGCGCTCTCCCACCGTCATGAAGATGCGCGTCCCGCCGCTCGGCCCGGGGCCGCTGCGCGCCGCCATCACGACGTCGGCGCCGGGCTGCTGGGTGACCAGTCGCGTCGCGCGCTCCTGCTCGAGCAGCCGGAGCGCGGCCGCGGCGATCTCGATGCCGTCGTACGACTCGAGCAGCGGCTCGAGCGCGAGCAGCTCGCGCGCGGCGAGACCGCGCTCGAGCGTCTCGCGCAACTCTCCACGCACGCCCTCCTCGCGGCGGCGCGCCTGGCCGGCGGGGCCCGACAGGGTGAGCGGCGCGACGCGCCCGCCCGCGGCGAGCGTACGCACGAGCGGGATCTGTCGCGGCTGCGCGAGCACGACGATCTGCGGCACCGTCGTCCCCTGGCCGAGCGCGGCGCGCAGCTCGGCGGGAGCCGCCGGGATGTCGTAGAGCACGAGGAGCCCGGCCTCGCCTAACGGTCCGCCGCGCACGACGCGCACTGACACGTCGTCGCCGCGATAGCCGAGCGCTGCCACCGCGCGGGATGCTTCGCTCTCGGACTCGGGGGTGCGCGTCCAGACGACCGCGCTCGCCGGATCCAGCTCGTCGAAGAGCCGGCGCAGCGCGGACGGGCGATTCGACGACGAGACGCTGACGTACTGCAGCGCCAGCGGCGCGAGCTCGGCGTCGGCCGTCGCTTCGGCGGTCCGCAGCCCGCGCCGCGCGTAGCGCTCGGCGAGCTCGCGTGCCTCCGGGCCGAGGCGGCTCGCCACGAGCACGCGTCCCGCTTCCTTCGGCAGCTCCGACATCACCGTCTCGAGCGCCGCGCTCCCCGCGCCCCCCGCGCCCTCGTCCACCCAGGCGAGGACGATCGTGCGCAGCGAATCGAGCTTCAGCGCCGAGGCGCGGATCAGCGCGACGATCTCCTCGGAGGAGCCGACGACGATCTGCGGCTGCCACTCGCGGAGGAGGCGGCCGGCGCGCTTCGCGCTCGTCGCCGGTACGACACGAAGGCCGCGCGGCGCGGCGAGGTCGGTGGTCACCGCGGCCACCATCGCCGCGGTCTCGGTGTCGGGGGTGAGGACGAGGAGCTGGACGTCGTGGCTCCCGGCGTCGATCCGCTCGAGTGCGCCCGCGAGGAACTGGCCTACCGCGCCCCGGTCGTGCGGGAGGGTGAGCACCGAGTGCTGGCTGCGGCTCGTCGCCGCGTTCTCCTTCGCGTCATGTTCCACGATGTGTCCTGGCGTTGTGGCGTCACCGCTCCCGTGCTACCGTACCTCGCGAAGATTGAAGATAGCCGCCGGGCCGGGCGCTCTCCAACCGCCGCGGGCCCGCTCCTTCGATGACGGACGCGAGGGCGCGGTGACGTGCGAGAGCGCGCGCGCACCTTCACTTCGCCGCACCTCGAGCGGAGAACGATGATGAGCCTCACCGTGCAGGTCGAGCCCGCGCGCAGCACTCCACCGCGCGTGGCGTATCGCTGGGACACCGACACCGACATCCTCAGCGCGCAGCTCGACGATCAGCCGCCTGAAGGGCCGTCGGCGACTGTGGAGCTCCAGGGGCACGACGGCTCGTGGGTCATTCTCGACGTG
>DATAIN010000672.1:0-2724 GCA_036262635.1 Gemmatimonadaceae bacterium
GTCATGTAGATCGCGGTGAGCAGCGCGGCGGCTAGTCCCAGCGCGTACGCCGCGTACAGGATCCACGTCCCCGGGAGACCGAGCCAGTGCGCGTCGGCGAGGGTCGATCCGTGGGTCCGCAGGAAGACCGAGCCGAGGATCTCGTCCTTCGAGAAGAACCCGGCGAAGAACGGAATGCCCGCGATCGCCAGCGTCGCGATCCACATCAGGATCCAGGTCACCCGCATGTAGCGCGAGAGCCCGCCCATGTTGCGCATGTCCTGCGCGTCCTCGTGGCTGCCCGTGTGGTGATACGCGGCGTGCATCGCGAAGATCACCGAGCCGGAGCCGAGGAAGAGCAGCGCCTTGAAGAACGCGTGCGTGACGAGGTGGAACATCCCCGCCGTGTACGCGCCCACGCCGACGCCGACGAACATGTAGCCGAGCTGCGAGACGGTCGAATAGGCGAGGACCTTCTTGATGTCCCACTGCTTCAGGCCGATCGTGGCCGCGAAGATCGCGGTCAGCGCGCCGACGATGGTCACCGTCAGGCCGGCGACCGGCGCCATCGAGAAGAGCGCCGCGCTGCGGGCGATGAGATACACCCCCGCCGTCACCATCGTCGCCGCATGGATGAGCGCGGAGACCGGCGTCGGACCGGCCATCGCGTCCGGCAGCCAGATGTAGAGCGGGATCTGCGCGCTCTTGCCGGTGCAGCCGAGGAACATGAAGAGGCAGATCGCCGTGATCAGCGGTCCCCCGAAGGCGAGGCGCGCGACGCCTTCGTTCACCCCGAGAAAATCGAGGGTGCCGAGGTTCGCGAAGAGCAGGAACATCGCGACGAGCAGCCCGAAGTCGCCGATGCGGTTGACGATGAACGCCTTCTTTCCCGCATCCGCGTTCGCCTTTTCCTTGAACCAGAAGCCGATCAGCAGGTACGAGCAGAGGCCGACCCCTTCCCACCCGACGAAGAGCACGGGGTAGTTCGCGCCGAGCACCAGCACGAGCATGAAGGCGACGAACAGGTTGAGGTACGCGAAGTAGCGCGGGTACCCCGGATCATCCTGCATGTAGCCGACGCTGAAGAGATGGATCAGCGTCCCGACTCCGGTGATCACGAGGATCATGACCATCGAGAGCTGGTCGAGCTGGAACGCGGCGTCGATCTGCAGGTTCCCCGCGGGCATCCAGGAGAAGTACCGCTGCACGAACGGCTGGTGCATCTCTCCCACCCCGCGCATCGCGAGGAACATCGCGAGGGCGAGCCCGAACGCGAGCGCGAGCACCGCCGGCCCGACGATGCTGGTCAGCCCCGCGAAGCGATGCCGCACCACCGCGTGGTGGTCGTCGCCATGCGCGCCGTGATCGTCGGCGCGGTCATGGGCGTGGACGACCGCGCCGTGACCAGCCTCGCCGTGCGCTCCCTCCGCGCCGTGCGCGATGTCGGGATCCGCTGGGCCGAGCACGGTCGCCGGAACCAGCGAGAGCAGTCCGTTGATGACGAAGCCGAGCAGGGGAAGCAGCGGCAGGAGCCACAGCCACTCCGCGACGGTTCCGGCCAGCGGGTGCCCCGCCGACGACACCTCATGCTGAAGAAGCATCAGCCCTTGAGGAGATTGATGTTCTGGAGATTGACCGTCTGCTTGTGACGGAACAGCGCGATGATGATCGCCAGCCCGACGGCCGCTTCGGCCGCGGCGACGGTCATGACGAAGAACACGAACACCTGCCCCGCGACGCCGTATGCCCGCGCGAACGCGATGAAGGAGAGGTTCACCGCGTTGAGCATCAGCTCGACGCACATGAAGATGATGATCGCGTTCCGCCGCGTCAGCACGCCGACCACGCCGATGGTGAACAGCACGGCCGAGAAGAAGAGCGCCTCAGCGAGCATCGACCGCCCTCCGCTGCTTGCCGATCATGACCGCTCCGACGATCGCGGCGAGCAGCAGCACGCTCGTGATCTCGAAGGGGAGCAGATAGGTCGTGAAGAGCGGCCCGGCGACCATGCCGACCGCGCCATGCTCCGCGATGCCCTGCGCCGCGGTACCGACCGGCGCCGTGAGCGGCTCGACGCTCCGGGCGCGCGTCAGCGCGAAGATCTCGGCGAGGAGCACGAGTCCGACCAGCCCCGCGGCGATCCGCCATCCCTGACTGCGGGCATCCGCGATCTCGCTCGCCTGGCCGAGGTTGAGGAGCATGATCACGAAAAGAAACACCACCATGATCGCGCCCGCGTAGACGAGCACCTGGATGGCGCCGATGAACGGCGCGTCGAGCATCACGTACATCGCCGCGAGCGAGAACATCGTCCCGACCAGCCACATCGCCGCCGAGACGGGACTCTTCCGCGTCACGAAGCAGATGGCCGCGGCGATCGCGATGATGCCGAAGAGATAGAAGTGGAAGGTGTAGAACAGCGGATGGGTCTCCATCACTGCCCCTTCGGATCCGAGGGATCCCACATCTCGCAGACGGGATGCGTCTGCGCCATCAGCCGCTCGAGGTCGTAGACGAAGCCCTCGCGGCTGTACTCGGAGTTCTCGTAATGCCGTCCGACGTGGATCGCTTCCTCCGGGCACACCTCCTGGCAGTAGCCGCAGAAGATGCAGCGGAACTCGTCGATCTCGAAGATGAGCGGGTAGCGGTTGCCCTGCTCGTCCTCGCCGGGCACGAGCTTGATGCAGTTCGCCGGGCAGACCGTCGGACAGAGTCCGCAGGCGACGCACTTCGCCTTGCCATCCT
>DATAIN010000673.1:0-1628 GCA_036262635.1 Gemmatimonadaceae bacterium
GCTGCGTCGATCGCTCCGCCAGTGCACGACGCCGCCGTAGAGCCCGAGCCCCAGGAACACGATCGCGAGCGCCGCCTGGGCGAAAGGGCGCGAGACGGTGGCGTCGCGCATCCACTGCCACTTGAAGTACAGCCACCACATGCCGAGCTGCGCGCTGAACGGTGCCTGACGCTCCGCGACGGAGTGGCCGCCGTACTGTTCGCGCTTCACGTGCGACATGAGGCGGCGATACGTCTCGCCGCTGAACGTGCAGTCCACGGCGATCGCCTGTCCGAGGCAGCCGCTGGTCTCACCCTGGTTCATCGCCGGCGCGTGCGCGGCGCGAATCGGCATCACCGCGAACGGCGTCAGGCCGAGCCCGAAGGCGAGCGCGCCGGTCAGCAGCAGCCGCCAGCGGAGCAGCGTCGTCCAGCGGCGCGCCAGGATCGCCAGTCCGACGGCTGGCGCGACGAGCAGCCCCGCGGGATGGTTCGCGTAGCCGAGGCCGAGCAGGTAGGCGACGAGGACGAGCAGCCGGTCCGACGACGCGCTCTCGTCCGCGTCCGACCAGCGGACCATCAGCCACGACACCGCGGCGAAGAAGAGCAGCGAGACGGTGTAGACCTTCTCGTTGACGACGCTCTGGTTCCAGACCGTGAACACCGTCGCGGCGAGCAGGGCCGCGAGCGCGGCGCCTATCCGCCGCAGCGCGGGGCGCGGCAGCAGCGTCGTGAGCACGCGCTCGGCGATGAGGAACCATGCTCCGGCGCTCAGCGCCGAGCAGACGGCGGCGAGCAGGTTGACGCGCTGCGCCACCGTCGGCGCGATCGGCAGCCGCGAGAAGACGTGGCCGATGAGTGCGAAGAACGGGTTCCCCGGTGGATGCGGGATGCCGAGGACGTATGCCGCGGTGATGTATTCGCTGGTGTCCCACATCTGCGTCGTCGGCGCGAGCGTCGCGACGTAGAGCGCGAGGATCACTGCTGCCACACCGGCAGCGACGAGATATGAGGGACGTGCTTCCGCATGCGCGTCGCCGTTCTTCCGGCGCGGCATCTCGCTCGCGCGGTCGCCGGCGGCCCGACCGCGCAGGATCGCCCACGGCACCGCGATCACGTACGCCGCGATGAGCAGCATCGCCGGCACCGTCGTGGCGCCACGCCAGAGCAGCGCGTAGCCGACGACGAGCAGCAGGAGCGCGACCAGCCATGTGGCGGCGCTGCCGCGCCGCCACCTCGAGAAGTCCATCATCTTCGGGGAAGGCTCAGGTAGTCGTGTCGGGAGCGGTCCGCACCGAAGAATCCGGCGCGGAGTTCCGGCCCGCGCGCGGATCGGCGAGCACACGCGTGTCACCGGCCACGGCGACATTGGCGGCGACGCGGGCGGCGTCGGGAGCGACGAGGACGAAGCGCACGAGCTGCGTGGTGTCGCGCACCGCCTGCTGCACGCCGGGCATCGGAGCCCCGGCAAGCGGAGAGAGCACCGCGGCGAATGTCAGGCTCGCGGCGAGCGCGAACGCGACGAACGGGGACGTCATCCCATCGCGGGCGACGCGCCAGCGCGGAGGGGTGGCAGCACGGACGCGGGCCATCACACGCTCGACGCGCAGCCGCTCCGTGGCGACGGGGCGCCTCAGCTCGGAGGCGAGC
>DATAIN010000674.1:0-1868 GCA_036262635.1 Gemmatimonadaceae bacterium
GATGCGCGCACCTTCGCGGCGTGGGGAATCGACTACCTGAAATACGACAACTGCAACAACGAGAATCGCCCTGCGGTGCAGCGGTACACGGCGATGGGGGAGGCGATCCGGGCTACCGGGCGGCCGATGGTCTACTCGCTCTGCGAGTGGGGACAGAACCGTCCGTGGGAGTGGGGACGTGCCGCGGGGGCGCAGCTCTGGCGGACGACGGGGGACATCAGCGACCGCTGGTCTTCGGTGATGCGGCTGCTCGACGCCCAAGTGGGGCTGGAGCGGTACTCGGGGCCGAACGCCTGGAACGATCCCGACATGCTCGAGGTGGGGAACGGGCGGATGACGGAGGACGAGTACGTCGCGCACTTCAGCCTGTGGGCGCTGCTGAACGCGCCGCTCATCGCGGGGAACGACCTGCGGACGATGAGCGAGGGGACGAAGAGGATCCTGATGAACCGGGAGGTGATCGCGGTGAACCAGGACTGGGGCGGGAGGCAGGGGTCCAAGCTGCGCGACGACGGGCAGCAGGAAGTGTGGATGAAGCCGATGTCCGACGGAGGGCGGGCGGTGGTGCTCCTGAACCGCGACACCGCCGCCGTGTCGATCGCGGTGACGACGGCCGAGCTGGGGCTGGGCGGCGGGGCGCGCGTTGCGCGCGACCTCTGGACGCGGCGGGAGGTGGTGGTGCGGGGGCCGCTGCGGGCGACGGTGGCCGGACACGGCGCGGCGATGTATCTGGTGCGGCGGTGATCGGGGTGGCATCATGGGGTGGGGAGCGGGCGTCCTCGCTTGACAGGGTTAATCGTTAAAGCTATCGTGGCCGCCCTCGCCTCTCGCGCCGTCTCCCCTTCGCCCGGAATGCCCGCCCTCACCCTCAAGGACGTCGCGCAACGCTGCGGCGTGTCGACCGCGACCGTCTCCGCCGTCGTCAACGGCGCGCCCTGGGTCTCGGACGTCACCCGCGGCCGCGTCCAGCGCGCCGTCGACGAGATGGGCTACCGCCCCAACCAGTTCGCGCGCGGCCTCAAGACCCAGCGCGGGTACGCAGTCGGCGTCATCGTCTCCGACCTCACCAACCCGTTCTTCACCGAGGTCGTGCGAAGTCTCGGCCACGCGCTGCGCGAGGACGGCTGGGCGCTCTTCCTCTGCGATTCCGATCACCGTTTCGATCTCGGCGACGGCAACCTCCGCCGCCTCATCGATGGTCACGTCGTCGGCCTCGTGCTCATCGGCGACAGCGTGCGCGAGGAGACCGTGCAGCGCTACGTCGCCCGCAAGGGCCACGTCCCCATCATCGCGATCGAGCGCGACTACGACATCGACGGCGTCAATCGCCTGCTCGTCGACTCGGAGCACGGCGCTCACACCGCGACGCAGCACCTCATCGCGCAGGGCTACCGCCGGATCGCGATGATCGGGGGCCCGCGCCAGGGCGCCGGCAGCGCGACGTATGGCCGCGAGCAGCGCTACCTCGGCTACCGCCGCGCGCTCCTCGACGCGGGGATCAAGTCCGACCCCAGGCTCCTCGCCGAAGGCAACTTCCGCTACGCCGGCGGGCAGGAGGCGATGCGCCGTCTGCTCGCCGGCCGCCAGCGGCCGGAGGCGGTGTTCGCCGCGAACGACATGATGGCCTTCGGCGCCATGAGCGTCATCCACGACGCCGGGCTCCGCGTCCCCGACGACATCGCCGTCGTCGGCTTCGACGACGTGTCGAGCGCCGCCCTCACCTCTCCCGGACTGACCACCATCGCGATGCCGAAGACCGAGCTCGGAACGGCTGCCGCCGCGATCGTCGGCCGGCACATCGCCGCGCCGAAGCGCGCCGAAGCCGTGCGGCGGACGTTCGGCGCGGAGCTCGTCGTCCGGCAGTCCTC
>DATAIN010000675.1:0-1529 GCA_036262635.1 Gemmatimonadaceae bacterium
GCTGGCCGGGCAACGTGCGCGAGCTGCGCAACGTGATGGAGCGGGCCGCGGTGCTGAGTGGCGAGGAGCCGGCGATCCGCGCCGCGCACCTGCTCATCCAGCAGCGGACCGCGCGCGCCGCGCTGCCGGCCGGCGAGCGCGGGCTGGCCGGCGAGATCGCGATCCCGCTCGCCGGGAAGACGCTGGCCGAGGTGGAGCGCGAGGCGGCGCTGCTCACCCTGCAGCTCACCGGGGGCAATCGCAGCCGCGCGGCGCGCCTGCTGGGCATCTCGCGCCCGACGCTCGCGCGGATCCTCCGCGACGCGGTCCCGCTCTTCGGCGACGTCGAGCAGGCGTCGTAGCCGCGGCGGGCCGTTACGCGCGCTCGGCGTCGTCCGTCTTGAGACGGTGCGGCACGGGACGCCGACGCGGGTGTGTGACGCGTCACGCGCGCCCTGTGCGATTCCGGACGGCGCCCAAGCGCCGGCGGACGCCACCTTCGCACGCACCTTCCGCCGGCGAACAGCGCCGCGGCGCGACCTCCACGCGCCGCCTGTCCGCCCTCGAGCCGCCGTCCCGGAGCCGCCGAACATGCACACCCGCCACCTCCCGCTCGTCCTCGCCGCCGCCGCGGCACTCGCCGCCTGCGGCGAGTCGCGCGAGCGCAAGCAGTCCGACAGCCTGGCCGCCGTGAAGGCCGCCGAGCAGCAACGGCTGACGATCCAGCTCGCGGCGCAGAAGGACTCGCTGACGCGGGTCGTGCTGCAGGCCGACGACTTCATCCAGCACATCGACAGCAGCGTGTCGCGCATCGTCGGCACGCCGAAGAAGAAGGGGAAGACGAAGGGGACGCTCGATCCCCTCGCGCAGCAGATCGAGAACCGCAAGGCGGTGATGGCGCGCGTGGACGCGCTCGTCGCCCGCGCCCGCGCGACCGCGGCCGAGCTGAAGAAGTCGCAGGAGGAGAACAAGGTGCTGGCGGCGCAGCTCGCGAACGACGAGGCGATGATCAACGACCTCAACGCGACGATCCAGCACCAGACGGCCACGATCGCGGCCCTGTCGTCGCGAGTCGACAGCCTGAACGGCGTGACGCGCGAGATGGGCGCCACGATCGCGTCGCTCGAGGCGCAGCACAACAAGGCGTTCTACGTGATCGGGTCGGAGGACGACCTGCTCAAGCGCGGCATCATCGTGCACGAGGGGGGCGCGAACCTGCTCATCGCCCACCCGGGCCGCACCATCCAGATGTCGCGCACGGCGGACGCGAGCGCCTTCACGCCGGTGGACCAGCGCGGCTCGAAGCTGATCGAGATGCCGGATCCCAGCCGCCGGTGGAAGGTGGTGTCGCGGCAGAGCCTGGATTACGCGGCGGTGGAGGACCGGGACAACGACACGTTCCGGGGCAACCTGAAGATCACCGAGCCGAGCAAGTTCTGGGGGCCGTCGCGGTTCCTGATCGTCGTCGAGCAGTAGGGCACCGTTGCGCGGCGGCGGGGCGAGCCGTCTAGGAACAGGAACCCCCCAGCCTTCACCGAGAGAGACCCGCG
>DATAIN010000676.1:0-1791 GCA_036262635.1 Gemmatimonadaceae bacterium
CGAGGTGCTCGACTTCTCGCGGCTCGACGCGCGGGCGATCGACGTCCGAAGCGCCGTCGTCCGCGTCGGCGACGTCGTCGAGGAAGCGCGCGCGCTGGTCGAGCCGCAGGCGCGCGAGGCGGGGATCAGCCTCGTCGATTCGGTGAGCGGCCGTGCGTCCGGGCTCGCGCTGATCGGCGACGAGGACGGGGTGCGGCAGATCCTCGTCAACCTCCTGTCGAACGCGGTGAAGTTCACCCCGCGCCGCGGCCGGATCACCCTCAGCGCGGGCACCGCCGCGCGTCCGCCGGCGAGCGTTGCCGTCAGCGCGGTGGAGGCGGAGCCGTGGGTGTACATCCGCGTCGAGGACACCGGACCGGGGATCTCGCCGGAGCGGATGTCGCACGTCTTCGAGCCCTTCGTCCAGGGGGACATGGCGCTCACCCGCGAGCACGGGGGGACGGGGCTCGGCCTCACCATCAGCCGGCGCCGCGCGCGGCTGATGGGAGGCGACATCAGCGCGCGCAGCACGGTGGGGATGGGATCGGCGTTCTTCCTCTGGCTTCCGGGGGCGGCGGAGGAGTCGCTGAGGACCGGTGGGCTCGAGGGCCACGGGCCCGGCTCTCCCTCGCCCGGCTTCGCGGTCCTCCGTGCGGCCGAGGCGTCGAGCCCCGGGGTGGGGACACTCCGCGGGATCGGCGACGCCGTGCTCGCCGAGCTCGAACGGATCCTCCAGCGGTACGTGACGCGACTGCGGAGCGATCCCGCGATGACGGGGGCGCACGATCTCGCGGAGGAGATGATCGAGGATCACCTCGCGACCTTCATCGCCGACGTGGCGGCGGGGCTGCAGATGGTCGATCCCGCCGCGGGAGAGGCGACCCCCGCCGCGTTGGACACGACCGTCATCCAGCGAACCCTCTGCGAGCGGCACGGCGCGCAGCGCGCGCGGCTCGGCTGGGCGGAGAGCGAGGTGCGCCGCGAGTTCGAGATCCTCGGGGAGGAGCTGGTGGCGGGCGCGCGGCGGCGGGCGCCCCACTTCGTGAAGGGGCCGACGATCGAGGCGCGAGTGGGCGAGGTCGAGTCGGCGATCGAGCTGCTCGCGCAGATAGTGCTGATGGCGCAGCGGATCAGCCTCGCGAGCTTTCGCCGGGCGCACGAGGGGGCGGAACCGCGCGAGGAGCGTTAGACTTGGAACGTGGCGAGCGCGAGGGTGATTGAGGGGAGCGTCGGCAGTTCTTCCCCACCCTCCGCTCCATCGTCCAGCCGCATGCGAAAAGCGATTCTGATCATCGACCACGGCTCCCGCCGCGGCGAAGCGAACGAGATGCTCGACTGCGTGGCCAACCTCGTCCAGGCGATGGCCGGCCGCGAGGTGATCGTGCGTCACGCGCACATGGAGCTCGCCGAGCCCTCGATCGAGGCGGGCTTCGCGGCGTGCGTCGAGGCGGGAGCGACGGAGATCATCGCCTTCCCGTACATGCTCTCGCCGGGAAAGCACTCCACGGCGGACATCCCGCGCATGGTGTCCGAGGCCGCGCTCGCGCATCCCGCGGTGCGGTGGTCGGTGACGCCGGCGCTCGGGGTGCACGAGAAGCTGGCCGAGGTGATCCTCGAGCGCGCTGGCGTTCCCGGGCGGCCGATCGGCGCGGATCGGTGCTGGCATTCGAGCGGCGCGGCGGGGACGTGCGGCGACGCATGCCGGTGCAACGGTGATGCGGGTGCAGTTCGAACGAGCGATGCGGGGGGGCGGCGCGCCTTTGGCGCGGCCGCGAGACCGCGATACGGGATGCGCGAATGCGAGAAACCGCG
>DATAIN010000677.1:0-5231 GCA_036262635.1 Gemmatimonadaceae bacterium
GACGCGCGCCGTCTCCTCGCTCTCGAACGACTCGTGCGCCATCACGTGACACCAGTGGCACGCCGCGTAGCCGATGCTGAGCAGGATCGGCTTCTGCTCCGCCCGCGACCGCTCGAGCGCCTCCGGTCCCCACGGATACCAGTCGACGGGATTCTCCCCGTGCTGGCGGAGATACGGACTTGTCTCGACGGCTAGGCGGTTGGGCATGATCGGAATCTAAGGGATGCGGGATCCGTCGAACCGGTGATGCGGGAGCACGAGAACAAGCGATGCGGGGTGTCCGCCTGCGGCGGGATACCGCGATCCGGGATGCGCGGATGCGAGAAACCGCGATGATACGGGACTGGCCGAGCGCGGGCCGCCTTTGGCGCCGCGCTCGGCCCCATCCCGCATCAGGTGGGTGCCCGTATCTCGCATCCCGTATCGCCGTCTCGCGGCGCTTCGCGCCGCCCCCCCGCATCGCTTGTTCTCGTGCCCCCGCATCCCCCCATGTTGACCCTCCCCCGTGAACAGCCTATGCTGCCCGAATGCGATCTCTCGTCCTCTACGTCGCACTCGGCAGCGCGGTCGGCGGTGCGAGCCGGTATGCGCTCGCCACCGCGATCCAGGCGCGCGTCGGCTCTCCCTTTCCCTGGGGAACGCTCGTCATCAACGTGACGGGATCGCTCATCCTCGGCTTCATCCTCCGCTACGCGCTGCAGACGACCGCCGTCTCCCCCGAGGTGCGCGCCCTGCTCACCACCGGCTTCTGCGGGGGCTACACGACCTTCTCCACCTTCGGCTTCGAGACCGCGACGCTCATCGAGGAGGGGGGCTACCAGCGGGCGATGCTCTACGTGCTCGCCAGCGTCGTGCTCTCGCTGGCCGCGGTGTTCGTCGGCTTCGCCGCGGCCGACGCCGTCGCCGGCGCGCGGCGCGCGGTGTAGCGCAGCCTCAACCTCGGGAGGGCGCGATGCAGGGGTTCACCGGCGAGCGCACGCTGATGCGGATCCACATCGGGGAGCGCGACCGCTACCACGGGAAGCCGCTCTACCAGGCGATCGTCGAGCTGCTGCGCAACCGGCACTACGCCGGCGCCACCGTCTTCCGCGCGATCATGGGCTTCGGCGCCAGCGCGCGGCTGCGCACCGATCGCGTGGAAGTGCTCTCGCTGGACCTGCCGATCGTCGTCGAGTGCGTCGAGACCGAGGAGCGCATCGAGGCGATCCTTCCCGAGCTCGACGCGATGATCGGCGGCGGGTTGATCACCCTGGAGCGGGCGCGGGTGATAATGTATCGGGGGGACGCTTCGCCTCGAGCCGCGACTTGAGGAAGGCGAGCGTCTCCGCCTCGTGCCGGCGCAGCTTCGCCGGCTCCGCCGGGCTGCGCTCGTTCCACGTCTTCTCCGGCATCGGCGGCATCACGTCCCCGGCGAGGTAGGACTCGATCAGCACCGGGTGGATGTAGTACTTCCGGCACACCGCGCGGGTGTTGCCGAGCTTTTCCTTCGTCCGGTCCACCGCGGCGACGACGTTCTTCTCCGCCTGCTTCTTCGACGACGCGGGCCCCATCTCGCGCAGCGCCTCCGCGGCGAGCATCGTCCCCGCCCAGGTGCGGAAGTCCTTCGCCGTCACCTCACGTCCGGTGATCTCGCGCAGGTAGTCGTTGATGTCGCTCGCCTCGACGCTCTGCTTGCGTCCCTCGTCGTCGATGTACTTGAAGAGCTCCCAACCGGGGAGCTCCTGGCAGCGCTGGACGATTCGCGCGATGCGGCGGTCGGTGATCGACACGCTGTGCTCGATCCCGCTCTTTCCGCGGAACTCGAAGTCCACCTTCGCTCCCGCCACCGCGACGTGCCGCCGGCGCAGCGTCGTCAGTCCGTACGAGTTGTTCGCCTTCGCGTACTCGTCGGTGCCGATGCGGATGAGCGTCCGCTCGAGCAGCCACACCACCGTCGCCATGATCTTGTTGCGGGCGAGCCCCGGCAGCGCGATGTCGCGCTCGACGCGCTCGCGGATCTTCCAGAGCACGTCGCTCAGCGCGAGCATGCGCTCGAACTTCGATTCGTCGCGCCGCTCGCGGAAGCTCGGGTGATAGCGATACTGCTTCCGCCCGCGCGCGTCGCGCGCCGTCACCTGCAGGTGGCCGTTCGGGTCGGGGCAGATCCAGACGTCGGTCCACGCCGGCGGGATCACCAGCGCGCGGAAGCGGCGGAGCTGCTCGCGATCGCGAATCGTCTGGCCGTCGGCGTCCGTGTAGACAAAGCCGCGGCCATGCCGCCGCCGCCGGATCCCCGGCGCGGCGTCAGTGACGTAGCGCAGCCCCGCCGCTTCGGCGGTGTCCACATAGACCTGAGCGACCGACGTTGCCAATGCTGTCGCGGCCTCCGGATCGGTGACTGACCGGGCCCCGGCCGGGGCCCACGTGACAGCTAGACGGCGGGAGGCCGCCGGCGGCAACCTTCGCCACGCTCCCACCCCCTCCGGCGCGTGGATAACTTGCGGCAGGCCGGGCCTCGCCAGCGTTCTCCATCACTCGACGCCGCTCATGAATCCCACCGACTATCTCGCCGCGAACGACGCGCGCATCCACGACGAGCTGTTCGACTTCCTCCGCATTCCGAGCGTGAGCGCGCGCTCCGAGCATGCGAAGGACGTCGCCCGCGGCGCGGAGTGGGTCGCGAAGTCGCTCCGCGCCGCGGGGCTCGACGCGAAGGTCCATCCCACCGCGGGCCACCCGGTCGTCGTCGGCGAGTGGCGGAAGGCGGCCGCCGGCGCGCCGACGATCCTCGTCTACGGGCACTACGACGTGCAGCCCGCCGAGCCCCTCGAGCTCTGGCAGTCGCCTCCCTTCGAGCCGACCGTGCGCGAGGGACGCATCTACGCGCGCGGCTCGGTGGACGACAAGGGGCAGCTCTTCCTCCATGTGAAGGCGCTCGAGGCGCACCTGAAGACGCGCGGCGCGCTTCCCGTCAACGTCATCGTCCTCGCGGAAGGAGAAGAGGAGGTCGGGAGCGAGCACCTCGCCGGCTTCATCGAGTCGCACAAGGATCTCCTTCGCTGCGACGGCGTCATAATCTCCGACTCGGCGATGTTCGCCCCCGGGCTGCCGAGCATCCTGTCCTCGCTGCGCGGGCTCGCGTACTTCCAGATCGACGTCCGCGGCCCCGGTGGTGACCTGCACTCCGGGAGCTACGGCGGGGCGGTGGTGAATCCAGCGATGGCGCTCGCCCGCATCCTCGCGACCTTCCACGACGCCGACGGGCGCATCGCGATCCCCGGCTTCTACGACGACGTGCGCGACTGGCCGGAGCAGGTGCGCGGGCAGATGCGCTCTCTTCCCTTCACCGACGACGGCTTTCGCCACGAGGTCGGCGCGCCGGCGTTAGGCGGGGAGAAGGGCTACACCACCCTCGAGCGCATCTGGACGCGGCCGACCTGCGAGGTGAACGGGATGCTCAGTGGCTACACCGGCGAGGGGGCGAAGACCGTGCTCCCCGCGGTCGCGATGGCGAAGGTGAGCTGCCGGCTCGTCCCGGATCAGGATCCGAAGCGGATCGAGGAGCTGATGAAGGCGCACGTCGCCCGCGTCGCGCCGCCGGGCGTGACGGTGACGGTGACGCACCTGCACGGCGGCCGCCCCTGGCGCGCCGATCTCGACGGCCCGCTGTTCGACGCGGCGAAGCGCGCGCTGAAGGCCGCCTTCGGTCGCGAGCCGGTGATCACCGGCGAGGGCGGCTCCATCCCGGTCGTCGGCGACTTCCAGCGCATCCTCGGCGCCCCGGTGCTGCTCGTCGGCTTCGGACTTCCGGGCGAGAACGCGCACGCGCCCAACGAATGGATGAGCGACGAGAACTTCGTGAAGGGGATGCGCGCGATCGCCGAGCTGTGGGACGAGATCGGCCGCGGCCCGAGGGCGGGGAAGTGAGCGCGCGCGCGCTCTGGCGCGACGTCGTCGCGGGGCGCGTGCAGCTCGCGCTCATCCCGCTCGCGCCGATCCTGCTCCTCCCCTTCATCATCGTCGCGTTCGTCGTACTCTTCCCGCTCTGGGTCGTCTCGCTGGCCGTGCTGTCCGTCGTCCGCGGCCTCGCCTGGCTCGCCGACAGGGCGTTAGGCGCGCCGCGGCTCAAGCCCTCGGCGGATCACGCCTTCCAGTGGGTGCTCACCTTTGGCGGGCTGACGCGAAAGCTCGAGCGCCGCTAGAACCGCCACTCGCGCACGATGAACGCGCCGAACACCCCGTAGATCCCCGGGCTCTGCGTCGGGCTCAGCGAGGGCTCGCTGATGTCGTAGCGCGGCTGGAAGCTCGCCTGGTACGTGAACCCCTTCGCCGTGCGCTGCCGCAGGGTGAGACCGGGGATGTTCTCGCTCCGGTTCAGCGAGAGCCGCGACTGGATCGCGAGATACGTCCGCGGGTCGATGTACTTCCCGATCTCGACCTCCGTCCCACGTACGAAGTCGCCGATCCCGCTCGGCGTGTAGACCTCCGTCGGGACGTCGGCCGGCGTGATGTTGAAGATGTCGGCGCCGAGCGAGCGCGACGCCTCGCCCTCGAACTGGTCCGCCATCACGCCCACCGCCACCGCGGCGAGCCGCTTGTACGCGAGCCCCGCGCCCGTGCCGACGATGTTCCCGCTCGCGTTCCCGCTCGAGTTGCTCGATCCCTCGAGCTGGAGCAGCGACGACGACGAGCGGCCGAAGGCGAGGTAGCTCAGGAGGTCGGACTGCGGGATCGGCGGCTGCGCGTCGCTCTGCAGCGTCAGCTTCGGCCGCAGCAGCGTGCCGCCGATGACCACCTGGATGTTCAGCGCCTCGCGCTGCGGCAGCTTCACCTCGTACTCGCCCGTCACCTGCAGCGTCGGGTTCATCGGCTCGTTCGCCCCCGACGTCGAGCCGATGAACATCGCCGATCCACGGCGGATCTGGAATCGCTTCGTGAGGAACGTGTACTGCCCGTTGTCGGTGCTCACCACCCCGTCGAGCGCGAGCGTCTGCTTCGAGCGGTCGACGTGCACCGTCAATCCTTCGTCGGCGGTGAAGATCTCGACGTTGGCGTCCTTCGACCGCACCCAGGTGTTGCGCGAGACGTGGAGGTTCACGTCCATGCGCAGCCCGGCGAGCAGCGGCGACTGCGTCGGCAGAATCTCGCGGTCGGAGACCACCGACGTATCGACGACGTTGAACAGCGCCGGATCGCCCGCGCTGATCACCGACTTGTTGTCGGACTCGGGGAGATAGATCACTCCGCTCCGC
>DATAIN010000678.1:0-2246 GCA_036262635.1 Gemmatimonadaceae bacterium
GGGGGACGCCGTGCGGGTCCGGCACGTGCAGAACGCCTTCACCCTCCATCGTCGCGCGTAGCATTCGACGCTTGAAATCCAGCCCGGATGTTCGTATTTTGTTCGGGTATCGGGTGCCCCGCGGCGGCCGGTAGATTTCTGG
Organism: Gemmatimonadaceae bacterium; assembly: GCA_036262635.1. GTDB lineage: Bacteria > Gemmatimonadota > Gemmatimonadetes > Gemmatimonadales > Gemmatimonadaceae > JABFXC01. Next base: position 143 of record DATAIN010000678.1, read on the forward strand.
CTTCATGGCCACGGTTTGGACGACACAAGAGAGGAATGGGAGACAATGGCAACTGCGAGTGTAGCGGAAGACAAAAAGAAGGCGCTGAACCTGGCCATCGCGCAGATCGAGAAGAGCTGCGGCAAGGGTTCCATCATGCGGCTCGGCGCCGAGAACCGGGTGCGGGTCGAGGCCATCCCAACGGGGGCCATCAACCTCGACGCCGCGATCGGCGTCGGCGGCATCCCGCGCGGACGCATCACGGAGATCTACGGGCCCGAGTCGAGTGGTAAGACGACGCTCTGTCTCCACGTCGTCGCCAACGCGCAGCGCGCGGGTGGCGTCGCCGCGTACATCGACGCCGAGCATGCGCTCGATACCGAGTATGCACGCAAGCTTGGCGTGGACGTCGACAACCTGCTCATCTCCCAGCCCGACACCGGCGAGCAGGCGCTCGAGATCTGCGAGATCCTCGTGCGCTCGGGCGCCGTGGACATCGTCGTCGTCGACTCCGTCGCCGCGCTCGTGCCGAAGGCCGAGATCGAGGGCGACATGGGCGACTCGCACGTCGGTCTCCAGGCGCGCCTCATGAGCCAGGCGCTCCGCAAGCTCACCGGCGCCATCGCCCGCTCCAAGACGTCGGTGATCTTCATCAACCAGCTGCGCGAGAAGATCGGCGTCATGTTCGGCAACCCGGAGACGACGACTGGCGGCAAGGCGCTCAAGTTCTACGCGTCGGTCCGTCTCGACATCCGCCGCATCGGTCCGGTGAAGGAGAAGGAGGACGTGATCGGTTCGCACGTCCGCGTGAAGGTCGTGAAGAACAAGGTCGCCCCGCCGTTCAAGCAGGCGGAGTTCGACATCATGTACGCCGAAGGCATCAGCCACACCTCGCTCCTCGTCGACATCGGCGCGGAGGCGGGGATCATCGAGAAGTCCGGTGCCTGGTACAGCTTCAACGGCCAGAAGATCGGTCAGGGCCGCGAGAACGCGAAGATGTACCTCAAGGACAACCCGGCGATCATGGCCGAGGTCGAGGAGAAGGTGAAGGTCGTGCTCGGCGTGGGTACCGGAAAACCCGGTCCGGGCGCCGACGATAGCGAGGAGGAGTAACAATCCTCCGCGGCCGGCGTCGCTCACTGGCAGAGTGGCGTCGGTGTTCGCCGGGGAGTGGTGCGATTCGGGAGGGGCCCGGAAATCCCCGCTCCGAACAGCGCTGCTCTCCGGCGAATCATTTCTGAGCCATGATGCAGAATCGCACACCCGCTGAGCTGATCACCGCGATCGATGCCGATCCGCGGCACCCGGGGCGCTTCGTCCTGCTGGTCGACGGGCGCCCGCTTGCGACGCTCCCACTCGACGTGATCGAGCGGGTCGGCGTCCGGATCGGTGCGCCTGTCGCGCCGATGCGCGATCGACTCGAGCGCGAGGTGGCGGCGCTCAAGACCTACGACCGGGCCGCCAACATGCTCACCGCGCGAGCGCGCTCCGCGGCCGATCTCGAGCGTCACCTCGTGCGAAAGGGCGAGCCGGTGGAGCTCGCGAAAGCGGCGGTGGAGCGGCTCCGCGCCGCGGGATTTCTCGACGATGCGTCGTTCGCGCGTCAATTCGTCCGCTCGAAGTCGCTCGGCGCCGGCCTCGCCACGCGTCGCCTGCGCCAGGAGCTCGCGAGGCGGGGCGTAGAGCGTGACGTCGCCGATGCTGCACTCGATGAAGTTTTCGCCGAGGAGAACGTGGACGAGCAGGAGGGCGCCGAAGCGGTCGCGCGCAAGCGCCTGCGCTCCCTCGCGTCGGAAGACGGAGCAACGCGGCGGCGTCGGCTCTATGCGTACCTTGCGCGTCGCGGCTACGATCCCGACACCATCGCGCGCACACTGGAGCGCGTGCTGTCGTCCGACGGCTCGGTCGACGGGTGACGCCCGCTCCGACCGTCGCGGTGCTCGTCACCTACTACAACGAGGGCGAGCTCCTTCGCGAGTGCCTGACGTCGATCCTCGCCCAGGATCCGCCGCCTGACGAGGTGCTCGTCTACGACGACGCATCGCGCATTCCCGCGCAGCCCCATGTCCCTGAAGGCGCTCCCGTGCGTGTGATCCGGGGATCGCAGAACGTCGGTCCTGGAGCG